>NZ_PPRG01000018.1 GCF_002902625.1 Staphylococcus devriesei | reverse complement strand
GGTATGATATAAGTAGGAACATAAATAATGATAAAGTTCTTGCTTTTATAGCTAAAATAAAATCTACAAAAACTTTCAAATTGACGGTGGTATTACTTTTTAAGAAAATTCTATAAAGTACTTATTAAAAATCCTAAAACGGTACTCAAATAGATGAAGAATAATCCAAAGAAAAAATAGATTGTTGATTAAGAAAATCTAGCGCATAAATGTTCTAGATTAGCTAAATTGATTATACTATTGAAATTTAAACTATTTAATTTAAACTAATTATAGAAATGTAAAAACACAATTGGGTTGGTAGTCCCAATATAGATAATAATATCTGTCAGTAACCTTCCTCCTCAGGTCGTCCATCATTTCTGAATAAATAAGAGGAGGGATAGCATGGAGCTATCTATATTTCACGACGGTCAATTTTTTATCGGTTTAGTTGAATACAAAGTAGGAGGTAAATCTAAATTTGCAAAATTCACATTTGGTAAAGAACCAAATGAGGAAGAAGTTCTTTATTTCATTGATAATTATTTACTATTTATAATTGAAAATACTAAATTAAGTGTTAGAACCAAAGAAAAAAAGCGGAAAATTAATCCTAAAAGATTACAACGAGAAATAGCAAAAGAACAAAAGAAGCCAAAAGACTTTACTAAAGCTCAAATAACTATTAAAGAAGAGCAAGAGTTGAATAAAAAAATATCCAAGAAAAGAAATAAGGCAAAAAGAGACTTGATTAAGGATAGAAAAAGGCAAATAAAGAAAAATAAAGCTAAAGAAAAGCATAAAGGTCATTAATAATTATATTATGTGAATAGGAGCATTTATATGATTCAATCCGTTAATCATGTTACATATTCAGTATCAAACATTAAAAAGTCTATTGAATTCTATAAAAATATACTGAAAGCCAAAATATTACTTGAAAGCGATAAAACAGCATATTTTACTTTAGGTGGGTTGTGGTTAGCTTTAAATGAAGAAATGGAAATACCTAGAAATGAAATTCAATACTCATATACTCATATGGCTTTTTCAATAAATGAAAATGATTTTAATGAATGTTACAACTGGTTAAAAGAGAATAATGTAAATATTTTAGATGGGCGTCTAAGAGATATCAGAGATAAAAAATCAATATATTTTACTGATCCTGATGGCCACAAATTAGAATTGCATACCGGTTCCTTACAAGATAGAATCGCTTACTACAAAGAAGAAAAAACTTATATAAAATTTTATGAATAGTAATAATAATTAGCATTTTAATTTTTTATGAGCTTACAAATATCGTTTTTTATATTACAAAAAAGCATCCGAAAGGTGGATTTTAGTCTCACTTTTCGGATGCATATTTATATATTATATAATGTTACTTTAGATCATCGATGGCTTGTGCGATTGAATCGAATACATGGGGGATGTCATCTTTTTCGACACAACTAAATGCAATACGAATATCTGTATCATTTAAGGCAATCACACCAATTGAATATTTATTAATTAAGTGTTCACGTAACTCTTCAGGGTTTACGCCATTTACTTTAATAGCCATGAAGTAGCCTGAGTTGAAGTCGTAAGCTTGCCAGTGGTCTTTGTATTTATCATCATAAACCACGTCTTTAGTGACTTTGTAGCGTTCATGTAATGTATCAATATTATGTTGAATTTCTTTATCAAATTGTTCATGGTTTTCAAGAACATATTTAACTGCACTTTGAGAAGGCATAGGACCGCTTGAAATATTACTTCTAATAAGCCCTTTAACTTTAGCTTCCAATACATCTTTAGCAGTTTCATTATTGATGCCGAATGTGATAAATCCAACACGTAATCCCCAAGCAAAGAATTCTTTTGTCGCACCGTCTAAACGAATAGGTAAGATGTTGCTATTATTAAGATTATTAATTGCAGTGAAAATGGATTGTTTATAGACATCTTCATAGAATAAACCATAGTAAGCGTCATCTACTACTGTAATAACTTTAGTACCTTTATTTGCTAATTCCTCAATGGCTGATACAATTGTAGCCACTTCTTCACTTGTAGGTGTATAGCCTGTTGGGTTATTAGGATAATTTAAAATTAAAGTAACTTTATCTTGATTATAATTTTTCAAAGTAGAAACTAAAGAATTTGTAGTGTAATGACCTTCATGATCAAAGATTGAGTATGTTTCAATATTTGCAGAATGACGAGTGTTAAAGATTAATTTATAGTTACCCCAATTGTGTGATGGTAATAACAGAGTATCTCCATTTTCAATAAATAAATCAGCTACTAATGAAAGACCGTGAGTTAAGGCATTAGTAACAATTGGGCGACTAATTGATTCTTTAGATAAGTCAGGATTTTCTTTTAACATTTTTTGTTGCCATAAATCTCGTAAGCCTTCTATACCTTGAGGTGGGGCATATGGAAAGACTTCATCTGGAGAAAGATGATTGTAAACCCCATATAAGGCATCAGCATACATTTTTTTATCTTTATATGTAGCCATACCGATTGTAGCATTATACTTTGTTGATTTAGCTTCAGCTGATTGAGATAAGATGCCTTTAGGATAATACATTGCTTGTCCTAAGCTTGATAGCATACTTAAGATTTCAGGACGCGCGTCTACGAGTTGATCATTTAAGTTTTGTGCTAAAGGATTCATATTGATAACCTCACTTTAATTTAATATACAATATTATAATATCTTGATTTGAACTAAAGATAAAGCGTTCTTGTATGAGATGTATAGGGGAGAAGATTATTTTCTTTTAAAATCGAACATTTGTTCGTATTTTATGTTAAAATTAAAACAGGTCATCGAGAGATATGACACTTTACTTTGTGGAGGTGTAGTGTAATGTCGTGGATTTTAGATGGTATGATGACACTAATTACTGGAGGCATACTAGTTATTTTTCGAATTTGGTTAGAAACAAAGTGGAAGGATAAATAGATGACCTTACACTAAAACCCCTAACTTGGTGCTGCAAGTTAGGGGTTGTGTAATGCAATCTGTGGATATTTTAATTTTAACATAAGCACAATAAATTTCAATTTCTAATAAATAGATGAAGTATACATACATGTTATTTCATTTGTTATAATTATCGTATTGAGGTGACTGAAATTGATGAAGCATTTAACAAAGATTTTTGTTGGGTTAGCAATTATTTTATTTATAGTAGGTTATTATTTACAAGCTACCGGACATGAGAATCAAGGCATTAAATTATTATTAGCTGCGATTATGTTTATGATATGTGCATTTATAAATAGAAGTAACGATAGAAGAAAAAATAAAAAATGAATATTTAATAGACTCTTTTTAAGTGTGAACACTTTTAAAGAGTCTATTCTTATGGAGAAAAGTAAATGATAACTAGGATATACATAATTTTTAGTAATAATACTTTACAAATCTGTATATAGTGTATATATTGTTTATATACAGTTGTTGAAGGGGGACAGCGATGAAGATAATCTTGAAAAACAGCAGTGAACAACCTATATATGAACAGATTAAGCAACAAATTAAAGAGAATATTTTAAAAGGTTATGTTGAAGCGGGTAGTCATTTACCTTCAATGAGGGAATTAGCTAAAGATTTACGAGTAAGTTTAATTACTACTAAACGTGCTTATGAAGATTTAGAGAAGGAAGGCTTCGTTACAACGATTCGCGGTAAAGGAACATTTGTTAAAGAGCAAGATAGTTCAATCTTAAAAGAAAAACAATTCTTCGTGATTGAGAATCTAGCTCGGTCTATTACTAAAGAAGCTAAAACTATAGGGATGCCTCTTAAAGAATTAAAGGAAATTCTTACTTTAATTTATGAGGAGGAAGAAGAATGAACGCCATCGAATTAAAAAATGTTAATTATCACAATAAGACATTTTCGTTAAAGGACGTATCTTTCGTTATCCCTCAAGGTTTTGTGACAGGTTTTATTGGTGGAAATGGGGCGGGCAAAACAACAGTTATACGCTTGATCATGGATTTGCTAGAAAGTGATAGTGGTGAAATAACAGTTTTAGGGAAGAAAATGTCTCAAAATCCCCAATTAATTAAGAACAAAATAGGTTTTGTATATTCGGAAATTTATTTCAACCAGCAATGGACGGTAAAAAAGCTTGAGAATATAATATCACCTTTTTATAGTGACTGGGATACTTCGTTATTTCAACATTATTTAACAAAATTTAATTTATCGTATAAAAGTAAGATAAAACACTTTTCTACGGGGATGAAGATGAAGTTATCATTAGCATTAGCGCTAAGCCATCATGCAGAGTTGTTTATCTTTGATGAACCCACTGCAGGACTAGATCCAATCGTGAGAAACGAAGTGTTAGAAATTCTTCAAGCAGAACTAATTGATGAAAATAAAACAGTATTTATTTCGACACATATTATTTCAGATTTAGAAAAAATTGCTGATTATCTAGTCTATTTAAAAGACGGTGAAGTTAAATTACAAGGATATCGTAACCAATTGCAAGAAGAACATTTTATTATTCGTGGTGATTCAACTGATTTAGATGAAGAATTAAACGAGTTATTGTTATATAAAGAAGAAAAGACAACTGGATATTTAGGCTTTACCCAACATGCGCAAGTTTTTAAGGAATTATTTGGATCGCGAGTGGATATAAAGCACCCGAGCATAGAAGAATTAATGATTTTTCTAGAGAAGTCAGATAATAATAACATTAATAAAGATGGGCATCAAAGCGGGTTGAAACAATGAAACAACTGTTAATTAGAAATCTTAAATTACGTAGTTGGACAATTGCTTTGTATCTTATTTTACTTATAATATATCCATTATATGTCATGGTGTTATCTAAGCTTGAATTAAAATTTCTTTTTTATACACCGATAGCTATTACTTTGATGCTAATTAGCATACTCGACTCAGGTCATTTATTTAGAATAAACAGAAGACTCGGAGGCAAAACCTCCTATCTATTCTATGAAAGTTTGCCGGTATCAAAGAAAGATATGTTAAACGCAAATTATATTTCATGTATTGTACTTACATTTATCGGTGCAATTATCATTGGTTTATACAATTTTCAAGCGGCAAATGTAGAGGTTAATTCTTTACGTTATTCAACGATGATTTCATTTATAGCAGTTAACTTCTTAAGTATTCCTATCGCTTTTAATAAAAATACTGAGAAAAAGCGTGAATATATATCTTATACAGCATACATTATATTAATGATGCTAGTGATTCCATTTGCAGTAATGATTATCTTTTCAGCAATCAATTCTTTAGTCTTTAAAAATGAATTTAGTAATTACTTATTCATGGGATACCTAAATTATGGGGTACTTGTTCTTAGCATTGGTTGGATGGCTATCAATTATTTTATTCAATTAAAACGTATCAAGAAACATACTTATAAAAATGAAGGAGGGTTTTGATGAAATTAGAAAACATCACTAAAACATACGGTAGTAACAATGTTTTAGATAACATCAATTTCGATTTTGGACAAAGCCAAATCGTAGGTTTAATAGGAAAAAATGGAGTTGGTAAAACAACTTTAATGAAAGTAATGAACGGAAACATTATTAATTTTAAAGGGAAAGTTCAACTTAACGACAATGAAAATGTGGGTTATTTAATTGAACATCCAAAACTATATGATAATAAAACAGGTTTATATAATTTAAAATTATTTGCACAAGTATTGGGTGACGGTTTCGATAAACAATATGCAGATAAAATTATAGATGCATTTGGTATGAGACCATATATTAAGAAAAAGGTAAAAAAATATTCAATGGGTATGAAACAAAAATTAGCGATTGCGGTTTCATTGATGAATAAACCTAAGTACTTAATTTTAGATGAGCCAACAAATGGCATGGATCCAGATGGTTCAATTGACGTATTAGAAACGATTCAATCATTAGCGAATGAATTAGGAATGAAAATCTTAATTTCTAGTCACAAGCTTGAGGATATTGAATTGATTTGCGATAGAGCGGTATTCTTACGAGATGGCAACTTTGTGCAAGATGTAAATATGAAGGATGGTAGTGCGCAAGATTATACTTCAATAAAAGTAGATGTTGAAGACTTTAATGCTGCTCTTGAATATTTAACTGAACACTTTAACGTATTGCAATCTCATAAAAATAGTGGCGAAATAATGATTAAATCACAACAAGATTATCAAGCTTTAATCAAAGCACTTGCACAAAAAGATATTTATCCTAAATATCTTGAAACACGCAAAAGTTCGCTTCGTGATACTTACTTTAATATTAATCAAAGAGGTGACAAATAAATGAGAAATTTACAATTAGTAAAGTATGATATTATTAGTCTCTTTAAAAGTTACTTAACATATATTGCTTTAATTATCATATGGGCATTACTCGGTGGTATGACAGTATTATTTGTACGTAATAGCGATAAAGTAGATTATTCAATGATTTTACCTATGGCAAATTGGATGTTTTTATTCTTTGGATTACTCGTAGTTATAAAAACGATTACTCGTGACTATTCTCAAGGTACAATTCAACTATATATGAATAAATTGAAAAGTAGAATTGGCTATGTAATAGCTAAAACAATTTCAATTATTTTAATTTCATTCATTTTTACGTTTATTACTTACATCACTATGATTATCATCCAAAGTTTTACAGATGGTAAAAATATAGTCGGTGATAAATTTTTAACTAATATTTGGTTTTACCTAATCTTTTTACTATTCTTTGGATTATTATTATTTTTAATTACATTAATCGTTCAAAAACCAGCAGTTATTTTCACATTAGGTATATTCTTAGTATTCATTGTGCCATTTATACAACCATTTATCGGTTTAATTCCAGAATGGGGAGACGATATTCAAAAATCACTTAAGTATATCCCATTCAGTTATTTAACTGAGAAATCATCAACAGACAATATTAAATTTACAAATTGGCAATGGTTCATTTCAATTGCTTCAATTGTAATACTATTTATTGCTAACCTGTTATACGCTGCTAAAAGAGATATTTAAGCCTAAAAAGACTGGGACATTAAAAAATGTCCCAGCTTTTAATTTAAGCAATTTTATTGAAGTTAAACGGTAAAATCTTTAAATTTTCAATCGCTTTCAGTTTAGTTTCTTAAGTTAGCTGTAATCGGTATAACAAGTTTTCAAAATGACAGATATTTATAATACAATTATTAAAGGTAACTACAAAAGGTTTAAAAATATATTTACTTCATATATAACAAATATGTAAGATTTATAAATTACAATATTAATGAAGCGAAGATATAGGATATGATATATTTAATTTAATAAGACAAAAGTGGTGGTAAGTTTGCGCATTCAAAATAGATGGATAATATTTACAATTTTTACTATTATCTCTTTTATTGTGGTTATGAGCTTAACAATTTATAAAAACGAAAAAACAGTGGACCTCACAGATATTAAAATAAATAATTTACAATTAGATGAGGACTTTAATAACGAAGGATACAGAATTAACAAACATATTAAGCTAGATAGATACAAATTTTATAATGATGAACATCATAAAAATCTAACTGTTAAAGTAAAGAATAAACCTAATAAAGTAAAAGGTATTATCCTAGTGAAAGATAGTGATGTTACTACAAACTTTGAAGTTAAAATTGGAGATCATATCAATAAGGCTATCAATTATTTAGGTAATGAATATCGTAAAGACAAAGTTGGTAAAGGATATGATGCGCTTGTCTACATCGATAAAGAGCACCATATGAAATTATCAATATTGTATAAAGATAATATTATTAAAAGGATTGAATTCTTTAGTCGTTAAATTATTTTACGCATAGTGGTGGTTAGCAAAGACATAATTGATATAGATAGAATAGTTTCTTTTCGATAAACCAAAGATGAAAGTACGTGAAATAAAATGGACAAGATTACATTCTTAAATGAACTAGAGTTAGAACTAGATCAATTGCCTCGTGATGAAAAAGATACATTAATGAATGACTATGAAAATTATTTTTACGAACAAGAGAATAGAGGTAAATCGGAACAAGAGATATTATCTAACCTAAAAGAACCGCATATTATTGGTAAAGAAGCAAAAGCTAAAAAAGCAATTTCATACGCGAAAGTGACGCCTAATTTACATAACATTATTAGAGCCATTATGGCTTCTTTAAGTTTAGGCGCCATTTCTTTTTTCTTTATTATCATACCAATTTTAATGTTCTTATTTGTATTGTTTTTTGCTTTTCTATTTTCGCTATCTCTACTCTGTCTCCCATTGCTACTTATAATAACAAGTATAGTTAGAGGTATTCCTAATTCGTTGAGTAACATTCTTTTTAGTATTTCTTATGCAGGAATTGGTATTATATTGTTAGTCCTGATTATAAAGACTACTCAGAATATATATAGATTAGTTTTAAAATATTTGTCTTGGTATATCCAAAGAGTTAAAGGAAGAATTCGTCAATGAAGAAAATAATAATTGTTGGATTAGTCATTTTTATAGGTTTCTTTTTAGCAGCCACATTAGTATGGTTTGTACATGAGAAAGATGTTTATAAAAAGTTTAAATTTAATAAAAAATTTAACGATGAAAGGATCACTCAACTCGATGTTGACAGTTTCAGTTCAAAAATTGAGGTTACAAAAGGTAAGGATTACCGTGTAAGATTTTATGGAAACAATGATTTAAAAGTTAATACTAAAGATGATAAATTGTCAATTGTTGAAAGAAGATCGTCTAAGAGAGGATATAGCTTTAATCTTAACCCATTTAATCAAAGTAAAAATAGTATTCATATAACTATCCCTGAGGATAAAATTAAAAATTTAAATATAAACTCTAGGGGAGGCACATTGAATATTCATGATACTAGGCTTAAACACGCTGATATAATGAAAGATAGCGGATCATTAAATATTTCAAATGCTAAAGTGGAAAGTGTGAATTTTAATAATGAAACAGCAAATTTAAATATTAATAATAGTCTTATAAAAAATAGTCGTTTTAAAGGAAATTACTCTGAGATGCGAGTGAATGAAAGTAAGGTGAAAGATTCACTCTTTTTAGTCGATAAAGGCTTTATTGATTTTAAACATATGGCTTCAGAAAGTGATATTAAAGCATCTATCAAACAAGGAAGTATTCATCTTAGCTATAAAACCAAAACTAAAAATACGTTATTAAAATTACATCCTGGCGCTGGTAAAGCCAAAGTTAATAATAAATATTTCGAAAAAGGTAAAGTAGGTCAAAGTGATAATGTGATAGAATTTTACACTATTAAAGATGATATAACAATTAAATAAGTAAGCCACGACTCATTTTGAAAAATAGAGAATAAGGGCAGAACAATGAAATCTTCGAGATTATACTAGATTTCGTCGTTCTGCTCCTTTTTTAATAATTAGCGAATGTTAAATCAGTATCTAGTTGACCTGTGAACTGTGTGAGTTCAAGTTCTTTCCCTTGAAGCCACGCATTAAAGTCAATTGAAGTAGGGGGTTGATTCTCGCCTAAAGTCATCCAAGCAATTAATTTTTGAGGATCATACATAGAAGTGTGGATTGTTCCTGACCAACTTCTAAATAATTTACTATATATTTCATATTGCGGGTCATTAAATAATTTAAAGGCTGTGAATCGATCTAAATCTTGTGAAGTTTGATTAACTGCACGTTCGAGACGCTCTTTAGATTCTTTAGTATAGTTACGATTTTCATGCGTTAATAATTCGAAATGATTGGTACACACATGATCATGTCTTACATCAAAAGAACGTGGTGTAACTTCTACGATAGCATGATTTAAATGTTTATCCATTAAGATATAGCTGAATGAACTTCTATGAGGTATTTCTTTTAAAAAGCGGATGACTTCATCAACGTCTTTACAGTATTCTAAAATTAAACGGCCAATCATATAACAAACAAAGCCATTAGCGGGATGTTTACGATGCATAAAATTATAACCCATTGATAAACCAGCTTCATTCATACCATCCATTCGTCCAGTTACACGTGAAGTAGGTCCTATTTGAGCAAGTCCTCCGTCATTAGGTTGAAACAATAAATATCTTCCATCATAAGTCGCAGGATGATAGTCATAATTACGCACCATAAAGTCTTGACCTTGAAAAACGGTACATCCACTTTCTTTTAGGTCTGTAAAACGATAATGTCCAAAGTTTAATATCATTTGTTTGGTAGGTAAGTTAAGGACTTCTTGCATCCCCATTAATTCTTCCCAAATTTCTGGTGCATACGTTTGGAAGATTGCGTGTGTTTCCGCGACATCTATATCAAAACGAGGCATACGTTTTTTCCATTCTCGCTCACGATTTTCTAATAAAGGAGTTTGTTTCAACCATTGCGCAGTTTTAACTCCTAAATCGAAATGTGACCCTCGAAAAGTCATAATATCTGATTTAACTTGTTGCATGAGAAGGCCTCCTGAAAATTTAATATTTTGTAATATAAGGTTAATTGAATTCAATTAAAGATATAACTATACTAATTATGATAGCAAGATCAACCAAAAACACAAGGAGGGGATACTATGCTTCAAAGCACTTATAGAAAAGTAGCTTACGCTATTAAAAAATGGTGGGTATCCTAAAATATTAACCATGCAAATCGTTTAAAATAGTGAAGTTATAAGAAATGTTTCTATGTTTATAAAAAAGATGAAAAAGGTATCTATTTAACCATAACAGTAAGTATGATAATATATAATATTGTAAACATACTTATTTCTATTTTAGAGGTGAAACGTAAATGTGGAATTTAATTAAAGGTTTATGTAAGTTCGTATTAAGCTTTGTAGCTATTACTTCATTAGTAGTTGGCGTAGGTGTAGTTGCATTTGCTTACATCTTCAAAAAAGACTTTGAAGATATCGAAAGAAAAACAAAAGAAATTGTATCTGATATCGAGAGTAATAACGCATAATAATTAATAAAAGCCAGTAACTTCATTTATTGAAGTTATTGGTTTTTTATTTTATCAATATATTTAACACGATATTACGTATAAAGTAAGAATCATTGGCATAAGTGCCTATCGTCTTATAAAATGAAGATATTAACTTAATGGAGGTATTTATATGTCAACGAGAGGTTATATTGGTTCATATACGAAAAAAGAAGGCAAAGGCATTTATCGTTTTGAATTAAATGAAGATTCAGGACAAGTTGAAACAGTTGAAACTGGTTATGACATTCAAGCTTCAACATATTTAGCTCAAACAGAAGATTTCCTATATGCAATTACTAAAGAAGGTGACGATTGCGGTGTAGCTGCTTTTAAAAAAGATGACGAAGGACAGTTAACTTTAATTAATAAATGTCTAGAATCAACTCAAGGGACAGGATGTTATATCTCTGTATCAAGAAATCATAAATTCTTATTTGAAGCGGTATACGGAGCAGGGCTTGCACGTATTTATCAATTAAATAAAGAAACAGGCGAAGTAGTTAAATTAATTGAAGAATTAGCACATGACTATACTACTGGTAGTCATGAACGTCAAGATAATGCTCATGTACATTATCTTAATGAAACACCAGATGGAAAATATGTAGTAGCGACAGACTTAGGAACAGATAGAGTAGTCGCTTATACCTTTGGTGATGAAGGTTTCAAAGAATATGAAATTACAAAATTCAAAGATCAAGATGGCCCACGACATATTGCTTTTCATAGAAATGGTAAATATGCCTACGTAGTGCATGAATTATCTAATTATGTGAGCGTCATGCAATATAACGATGGTAAATTTGAAGAACTTGAGCGCCACTTAACTATTCCTGAAGACTTTGAAGGCGATACTAAATTAGCTGCCGTGCGCTTATCACATGACCAACAAAGCTTATATGTAAGTAACCGTGGTCATGATAGTATTGCAGTATTTACTGTAGCTGAAGATGGTGCTGCGCTTAATCCAGTTGAAATTGTTAAAAGTGGTGGAGAATTTCCAAGAGACTTCAACATTACTGAATCTGATGAATACTTAGTATGTACGCACCAAGAGGGAGATTATAAAGTAACTGTATTTAGCCGCGATACAAATAGTGGGAAATTAACGGCAAAAGATAACCAACATGTAGCTCCTGAAGGCGTATTTGTAGGTTTCTTAGATAAATAATTATAAGTTTAAATATTATATAAAACGCGAAGAAGGTTTTTAATAAGAAATCAGCTTCGCGTTTTTTAAACTTTAATATTTATAAATTTTTGAAGAAGGTTCTAATATATTTCAATTTTCCTTTATACGGTGGGTAAATAATACTTGAATCTAAACGTGTAGATTTGAAAATATAAGATTTTTTATGACTAAATGTATCAAACGTATATTTACCATGGTATTGTCCAATACCTGATGCACCCACACCGCCAAATGGTAAATTAGGATTAGCAAGATGCATAAGCGTGTCATTTATTGCGCCACCGCCGAACGACAGTTCATTAAGCACACGATGCGTCGTATTTTCATCTTCACTAAATAGATAAAGACTGAGTGGTTTCGCTTTACTTTGAACAATATCAAATGCTTCATTTAAATCATCATAAGTAATGATAGGTAACAATGGACCAAAGATTTCTTCTTGCATAATTTTTGAAGCAGGGGTAATACCATCCAATATAGTTGGCTCAATATAACGTTCCTTAGCATTAGTGTGACCACCAGAAACAATACTATTTGCATGTACCTTTAATAAATCATTCAATCTATTAAAATGTTTATTATTAACTATGCGACCAAAATCAGGACTCTTTTCAACATTAGTGCCGTAAAATTCTTGGATACTTTGTTTAAGTGCCTCAATAAGCTCATTTTTAACTTTCTTATTAACTAAAATGTAATCCGGCGCGACACAAGTTTGTCCTGCATTCGTAAACTTCCCGAAACTTATGCGGTCGCTTGAAACCTTAATGTTAGCAGTGTCGTCTACAATTACAGGTGATTTACCACCTAATTCAAGTGTCACTGGAACTAAGTTTTTACTTGCTGCTTCGTAAACAATTTGACCTACTTTTTCACTGCCA
The DNA here is from genome assembly GCF_002902625.1 of Staphylococcus devriesei. Taxonomy (GTDB): domain Bacteria; phylum Bacillota; class Bacilli; order Staphylococcales; family Staphylococcaceae; genus Staphylococcus; species Staphylococcus devriesei. Next base: position 629 of record NZ_PPRG01000018.1, on the reverse strand, counting down.
GTAAAGAACATATAATCAAATGGAAGATGGATTAATGTTTGTGTTTCTTCAATACCACCTTCAACTACCGCAACGAAGTCTGTAGAAAAGACATCTTCAATAATTTGACGAATCACGCTTGCCACGTTAGGTGTCAACTCAGAAGGCTTAATGATGGCTGTATTTCCTGCCGCAATAGCACCAATCAATGGTTCGAATAATAGTTGCACTGGGTAATTAAAAGGTCCAATGATTAGCACAGTACCATATGGTTCAGGCTTAATATAACTTTTAGAAGGGAACATAAATATAGGCGTATCCACCTGCTTAGTTTTTGTCCAATTTTTAAGTTCTTTGCGCGCCATTTTGATGCTTTTGAGTGTAATGCCTATTTCAGTTGCATATGCTTCTACAGCGCTTTTTCCTAAATCATGCTTTAACGCTTCAAGTAATTCATTTTCATGATTTTTAATACTTTTACTTAATAACTTTAATTGTTGCTTTCTAAATTTAATGTCTTTAGTTTTATGTGTTTTGAAAAAGTTCTTACTTTCTTCAAATTGTTGTGCTATTGATGACAATTGATCTACCTCCTAGGTATATTAAACTAATATCGTTTATAGATTATTTGAATAAAAATTGATTATTTA
>NZ_PPRG01000017.1 GCF_002902625.1 Staphylococcus devriesei | reverse complement strand
TGTAATTTCAGTGTGATACGATGAAAGAAAGTCGAATAAAGGAGTTATTATATATGAACCCTAAAGTAACATTTGGAGAAGCCTTTAGATTATTTTGGAAGAATTATTTTAATTTCCGTGGACGTTCGAGACGTAGTGAGTATTGGTGGATGCAACTATGGCATCTTATTTTTTTCTTGCCAGCAATATTTATATATCTTATTTCATTAATAGTAGTGATTTTAGCGGTATCTGTCCATGTAGAAGACGGTGGAATAGTGGGTATTTTAGGAATTATGTGCGCCGGTTTATATATTCTACTATACGGGTTAGTCATCATTATCCCACAACTTGCATTAAGTGTAAGACGGTTCCATGATACAGGCCGAACAATGTTTGTGCCGATATTACTCGTTGCCTTAGCTATTTTTACAAATATTTTTCAAGTTGTATGGGAAGTTAATGATCCGAATTTAGAAAATGGGTGGCTATTACTAGCGCTTACTATATTTAATATTATTGTAGGTATTATTTCCATTTATCAAATTGTCATTACTTGTCTCAATAGTAAAATTGAGAAAAATAAATATGGCGTAAGCCCAAAATTTAAAAAGCTCCCTGAACATAGCGCTCACGAGGAGAGACATTCAAACTAAATCTATCATTCTAAATAATCAAGCTCCGGTTGACCTTAAACATGTCAATCGGAGCGTTTCTATATAAAAATGTTTCATGTAAAACATTGTATTATTGTTCTTTAACTTGTTGCTTTGCACGGTTATAAATTTTGTCTGGGAAACGGGTAATACGCAATAATTCAATCGCATTACGTGTATTGGCTTTGCCTTCTTTAATTTTATAATCAAAGTGAATTTCATGATGTTCAATCGTTTCATTAAAATGATAATTGAGATAATCTGGTTTCAATAGCTCAGATAACTCAATGTCATGGGTAGCAGCGATAACTCTATATTGTGGTAATTCATGTAAGTACGTTAACACTGATTCCGATGCTGCAATACGTTCAGTCGTATTTGTACCTTTAAAGATTTCATCGATAAAACAATATACTGGTGTTCCGGTTCCAATGTCGAATAGACGTCGTATCGATTTAAGTTCTGCCATGAAGTAGCTATCGCCTGATAATACATCATCGGCATTTGCCATGGACGTATAGACTAAACCGGGTTGATAATTAAACTCGTCGGCTGTCGCTGTATTGATAGTTTGTGCAAGTATCAGATTGATTGCTACGGCTTTCATAAATGTGGACTTTCCTGATGCGTTTGACCCAGTTAATAGAATATTGTGGTTAATGTTCAAATCGTTTGCCACTGCATTTTCCAATAAAGGATGAACTAGGTTTGTGAATGAGATGCTTTGGTTCTTGGAAAAGGCAGTCGGCTCACAGTACGCGTCTAGGGTGCGACGGTACATGGCGAGTGAATAGTGATTGTCTAGGGTGCTAACGTAATCGTAGCAAGCTAGGACTTCGTCTTGATATTGATAATATGTATGTTGGATGGTATGAAAGAGGAAGTAGTCTACCATAAAGGCCATCTTGAGTAACATGACGAATGCGCCACCAATGTCTTGATCGCCGGCTGTACCGAGTAAGCCACTAAAGAAACGTGCACCTTTAAAGTGATTAAAGTTAGTGGCAACGTCTGGTGTGCCGTCAATCTGGTCGAGATGATATCCTTCTTTAAGTACGTTGGCAGTATAGAAGAGTGACTTTAAATCTTGGTCATAGGTACGTTTTAATATGCCTGATAAGATGATGTTAAGGAGTACTGCAAATATAGTGATAAGCGCTCCAACTGAAGGTGAAAATAATAGCACAATCAGGCCAATAAATGGTAAAAATGGGCATAGCATAAATAGATTTTGGCGTTTAATCGGTTTAAGTTGATCAGGGAAGATAGGATAAACCACTTTACCTATCGATGCGAGACGATAAGAAACGTTCACGCGGAAATCTTGGTCGTTATTGAAGCGGGCGATTAATTCGTGTTGGCCGACTTTAAACATTTGGCGTAAGGTAGCATACCAACGCATTTCCCCGATTGCCGTAAAGTTAAAGTTGCTACGATGAAAGACCTCTTCAAGGTTAAGATCTGACCACGTTTTGTCGTCAACTACTTTAGAATGTTGGTTACGATAGAGTTCGAATTGATAGTTAAAGCGTGAGTTGGGGCGAATAAAGCTTTCTAATGGTTGCTTATTCTGCCATAGTTTATGAATTTTAGTAATCAATTTTCTTTTATTTGAAAATGAAATCGCAAAATTGACGATTGATCCTAAGATGATAATTCCAATTACGAGAAGTGCATAAGTCTGATAGATAGTCATATTGAACTCCTTGAAAATTTTGTATTTTTTACAATTATTTCATAGTTAGAAAGAATATACAAAAGTGCTTAAAGTTGACGATATAGCTGTTGAAAATTAAGCGTGGGAGTAAAAGTAGGGGGCGATTGTGAACAGTTGAGCATTCACATTAACCATTTAAGAATAAAAGGTCTTTTTTTGAAGGAAATTTGGTATTATTGGAAAGGTATTTATAGAGGAAGTTGACGCATACCTATCCCTAAATATGTATTTAAATAACTTACACCCAATAAAATTGTTAATTGAACACATCGCGCAGTCTTACTTCCTCTTGAGAGAGCGGCTACAGAAATTTATTTCTGGTCCGTTCTCTTTTTTGAAACATTTTAGTTTGCCTGGCTAAATAAAAATGCTACCATTTTATAATGTAATTAGTTTTAAAGGAGTATTATGTATGGAGAATAGTCAAATGAGTATAGCGAAACGAAATACGATTGTGTTAATTATGCTCATTAGTGCTTTCGTTGCTATGCTAAATCAAACAATACTTAACACAGCATTACCGGCTATTATTAGTGGCTTAGGTATATCAGAATCGACAGCACAATGGTTAATTACAGGCTTTATGCTTGTGAACGGAATCATGATTCCATTAACCGCTTTCTTAATGGATAAATATCCGACGCGTAAACTTTACATCTTCTCAATGGCTGCCTTCCTTATCGGCTCTATTCTAGCGGCCATGTCTCCGGGATTTGGCATCTTAATGGTAGCGCGTGTCGTTCAAGCGGTCGGCGCAGGCATCCTATTACCGCTTATGCAATTTACAGTCTTCACACTATTTCCAGTTGAAAAAAGAGGATTTGCGATGGGTCTTACAGGTATCGTCGCACAATCAGCTCCAGCTATTGGACCTACATTAACGGGTTTATTAATCGACTTCTATAGTTGGAGAATGCCATTTTACATCGTAGCAACCATCGCCATTATCGTCTTTGTTATAGGTTATTTCTTCGTGGAAAATAGTAATCAAACGAAACCTGCCGTCTTAGATAAACGCTCTGTGGTTTATTCTACTTTCGGATTTGGCTTAATCCTCTTTGCGTTTAGTAGTGTGAGTACGTTTGGCATTACATCGCCCATCGTTATTTTAAGCTTTATTGTAGGCATGCTAGTTGTAGTTATCTTTTCAATGCGTCAACTCAAGGTGAACCACCCGTTATTAAATATTCGAGTGTTTAGTAACCGCACATTTACATTATCTGCGGTGGCATCTATGTTAGTGTTCATCGGCATTGTAGGACCAGCCTTATTAATACCTATGTATGTTCAAACGGGTTTAGGTTTATCGGCTGTGTTATCTGGTTTAGTCATTTTACCTGGAGCCGTATTTAACGCCTTTATTTCAGTCTATACAGGTAAGATTTTTGATAAATATGGTATACGTGTATTAGCTATTCCAGGATTTATCTTATTAATTATAATGACAATTCTGCATATCTTCTTAACGGTAGATACACCATTTTGGTATGTTGTAACAATTTACGCTATTCGTATGTTCTCAGTTGGTTTACTTATGATGCCACTGAATACGATAGGATTGAATGCGTTAGACAACAAAGACATTTCACACGGCACAGCAATTATGAATTCTGCACGTATAATTGCCGGCGCAATGGGTACTGCTATTAGTATGACCATCTTAGCTATTGTAGCGAAACGTTATACAACTTCTCCTCATACTGGTCTTTCAAAAGAAGCTATTATGAGAGAATCAACGGTACATGGGGTAGATGCAGCCTTTATCTTCACGACAATTTTAATTGTCATCGCATTTATTATTACTTTATTCATTAAAGACAATACGAATCATGACAAGTCTTAAATGATATGTAATCTTAATTTTGAAAGGAAGTACAAACTATGAAAAATGTATATTCAGAACAAGAAAAAGTTCAATTATTGGCAGATATTGTTGAAATGAACACCGTCAATGGTAACGAAATAGAAGTTGCGAATTATCTTAAAGATTTATTTGAAAAGCATGGAATCACTGCAGAAATCGATGAGATTGAAGATCAACGTGTAAACTTAGTTGCCTCAATTGGAGAGGGTCACCCCGTTGTAGGTATTTCAGGTCATATGGACGTTGTATCTGAAGGGGACCCAAGTGATTGGACGTATCCTCCGTTTGAACTTACTGAAAAAGATGGCATGTTATACGGTCGTGGAACGTCAGATATGAAAGCCGGATTAATGGGCTTAGCGATTACAATGATTGAACTTAAAGAAAATGATGCCTTGCCTAAAGGAACAATTAAATTTATGGCTACGGCGGGTGAAGAAAAAGAACAATTAGGATCAGCTCAATTATATAAAAAAGGCTATATGGATGATGTAGATGCCCTGATTATTGCTGAACCTTCTGAACAAAATATTGTGTTTGCTCATAAAGGGTCAATGGATTACAAGATTACATCTAAAGGTCAAGCAGCACATAGTTCTGTACCTGTTCTCGGTAAAAATGCAATTAAACCATTAATCGATTTTATTCAAAATATTGATGAAGAATATGCGCGTATTTCTCAAGAATTAAAATGTGAAAAACTTGATTTCTCAGATGTTATTGAACGTTTTAGCACAACGTTACTTAAAGATAGTGGTTTAGATGTGGAAGAAGTTAAGCGTGTTATTTCTGGTCTAGTGATTAGTAATACAATCTTACATGGTGGTAATCAAGTTAATTCAGTACCTGATTTGGCAACGGCTGAATTCAATATTAGAACTGTGCCAGAATATGATAATGATATGGTTAAGGAATTATTCACAAAATATCTAGAAGAGATTAATAAACAAGGTGGTAACTTAGAAGAAGATGTCTATTTAGATTTAGACCCAGTACTTACAACTGGTGATAATGACTTAATTAGAGTAGGTCAACAAGTAGCTAAAAATGTATTTGGACAAGATGTGGTTGCGTCACCAACTGTAGGTGTAACGGATGCGTCTAACTTATTACGTGATAAAGATGAGCATTTCTCATTCTTAATGTTTGGTCCTGGTACTGTACCTCATCAAGTTGATGAACATGTGAATAAAGATAAATATCTTAAATTTATCGACTATTATACAGAATTAATCACAACATATTTAAATAAGGCTGAGTAGTATTTTTTAAAATAGTATATGTAAGATAAATTCTATAATTATAGGCTTAAAGGTGAAATTACATCATCTTTAAGCCTTTTTATTAATACGTCGTATTGATTGGCTCGCTTTCCGAGGAGGATGGGTCGAGCCTCGGTCTCGCCGCTCATCCTATTTCCTCAGGAGTCTCGCCAACAATACTACGTTAGTTACATGTAATTTTATAATAAAACACTTAAAAATAATATATTTCTCATATTTAATAAAGAATTCGGGTATGACGCTATGTTCTGTCTTTATAAAACTGGATGATGTGATTTAATACTTCGTCTTGGTGTGTGATTTGTAGCCAATGTCCGGCGTCTTGCACAACTTGATAGTCAAAGTGGTTTGAGACATAGTGCCAAGAAGCGGCCATTTGATCAACTGTTAACGCCGGATCTTTCTCACCAATTAACCCTAGTGTTGGTACGTTAACACTACCAAAGCCTCGCATTAACATCGTATAATTACGACGATACCAATTTAACGCTGCTGTTAAGCGGTTTGGACGTGACAAACGACGCTTCCAATTATCATGCAGTGTGCCACTTTCATCCATAAATTCTAACATTTTATAGTCGAAGGCAGAGAGTGCTTTTTCCGATACATTCTTAATTAGGAAAAGTGGGACATACATACCTTTTAACACTTGTGATACGCCCCCATAGCGAAGATAACCATTAGGATGGCCTACACTCATAGCCACATAACTTTTCACAATGGTTGGATAGTCGTGTGTAAAGAGCCAACCTAAAAATGCGCCCCAATCATGACCTATAACATGTGCTTGTTTAACATCTAATTGTGTTAACAAGTTAAATAAGTCTTTTGAAGATGAATGTATATCGAAGTTATCAGGAATATCTGTATCGCCATAACCTTTTAAGTCAGGAGCGATAACTCTATAACCTTGTTCAACTAATTTAGGTATAAAGTTAAACCATAATTCTTTTGAATCTGGAAAGCCATGTAATAATAAAACGGCTGGCTTATCTTTATTACCTTCATCAACATAAGCATAGTTGATACCATCTATATTAATATACTGTGTTGTAAGCATATGCTACCTCCTTTAATTATCTAATATTATTTATACCCTATCTGGTCTCACTCAAAGAGATAATTCACTTAAGGTAAGACTGACGTTTGTCTGAAGTAAGTGGGAGGGATGTCTAATAAATATTGGTATATCAAGGTTCGAGTATTTCATTAATATAATTTCAATTATGAGTTCCAATATACTTGAGAGATATCAACGACATACTATGTATTTAGCATTGGCTTTTAATTTTCCAAAATAAAGGGTACAAACAAACGTAAACAAAAGATAACTATGAGGGGGAGCTAACTATGGACGTAAGATTTCCAATCGGTGAATTTCAACCACCAGAGAATCCAACATTAGTAGATGTAAAACAATGGATGAGTGAAATTGAAGTATATATTAATCATTTAAAAGAAACGGTAACTAATCTAAATGAAGCACAACTAAAAAAACAATATCGAGAGGGTAGCTGGACGGTCAATCAACTAGTACACCATATTGCAGATTCTCAAATTAACTTATATGAACGTTTGAAAATGGCATTAACATCAGAAGGTGTAACGGCATTCATGTTCGATCAAACACGTTGGGTCGAATTGCCAGATTCCTTCTTACCTGTTGATATTTCAGTCAACATTTTAGAAGGTTTAAATAAACGTATCGTAGAAATGGGCAATCACGTAACTAATGAAGACTTATCGCGCAAGATTACATTATCAGATGGCTCTGATGTTACAGTAGCTGAATTATTGAAGAAGCTATCATGGCATGAACGTCATCATTTAGAACATATTAAAATCGCATTATCAAACTAATTCTACCTATAACTACAACTTAAGAATGATATTTTTATAATGTGATTTTTTAAGACAAATTTAAATAAATAATGGTTAAAAGTTGCGGACAAAGTCTTCACTAAAGTAGCGAACACCTTTATCTCATTGATGTAATTCGTGGATAAAGGTGTTTTTTTACTTTAAAAATTTAAAGAATGAAAAAGTTTCTCTTGTTTCATGAAATTTTCATGTGCTAGGATGTATCTATGATAACGTTTTCATAAAAATAAAGTGAGGTGAGACGATGAATAATACAGACATTAAACGCTACATAGAAGAAGGTAATTTAACGGTAGGGATTGAGTTTGGTTCTACCCGTATAAAAGCCATCGCGATTGATGACCAATGTCAGACACTTGCTACAGGTTCTTTCGAGTGGGAGAACAGCTATGAAAATGGCTATTGGACATATTCCATGAACGATGCATGGGTGGGTATCCAAAAAAGTTATGGTGCTATGACTCAAGCGTTAAAAGAGAAATACGATGTAACAGTAACGCAACTCGCATCATTAGGTATTAGTGGTATGATGCATGGTTATTTATCGTTCGATGAGAAAGATGATTTACTTGTACCATTTAGAACATGGCGCAATAATAATGCGAACGAAGCTGCTGAAATCTTGCGTAAAGATTTTCAAGTCAATATCCCTGAACGTTGGAGTATTGCACAACTTTACCAATCAGCGATAGATCAAGAAGCGCATGTCGGTCAAGTAAGTTACATGACAACGCTCGCAGGTTACATCCATTGGTACTTAACTGATGAGAAAGTCCTTGGTGTAGGCGACGCTTCAGGCATGTTCCCGATCGACATTGAAACACAAGATTATCGCCAAGATATTATTCAACGTTTTAACAAGCTCTTCTCTGAAAAGGGGTACACCCAAGATATTCGAGATATCTTACCTAAAGTAGTTGTAGCGGGTGAGTATGCGGGGCGTCTAACAGAAACAGGGGCTAAGTTAGTCGATCCAAATGGTGAACTACAAGCAGGTTGCCCATTATGTGCGCCAGAAGCCGATGCGGCAACAGGTATGGTTGCGACAAATAGTGTGGCGCCTAGAACAGGTAATGTATCAGCAGGTACAAGTATTTTCTCAATGATTGTTCTCGAAGAACCAATTAAAGATGTCTATCCAGAAGTAGACATTGTAACGACGCCAGATGGATACGAAGTAGCCATGATTCACGCTAACAATTGTACGTCAGATATTAATGCTTGGGTCGATTTATTCGGAGAAGTATTAGATACGATGGGCGTGAAATACGATAAGGGAGAACTTTTTACGAAATTATTTGAAAGCGCTTTAAAAGGTGACAAAGATTTAGGTAAATTATTATCCTTTGGTTATATTTCAGGTGAATTTATTACGGATGTTCAACATGGTTATCCAATGTTAGTACGTTCAGTAGATAGTAATTTTAACTTAGCTAATTTAATGAAAACACATATTTACAGTGCATTCAGTACATTGAAAATTGGTATCGACTTATTAAAAGAAAAAGAAAATATCCAAATTGATTCCATGTTCGGTCATGGAGGCATTTTCAAAACTGAAAAAGTTGCCCAATCGTTCCTAGCAGCTTCACTTCACAGTCCAGTGCGTGTGATGCAAACGGCAAGTGAAGGTGGCGCCTGGGGTATCGCAGTATTAGCTCGATATATGATTGAAGAGGAATCAACAAACTTAGCTACATATCTTAATGATTTCGCCTTCAAAGGTACAGAATCGACAACAATTGAGCCAACTAAAGAAGAAATTGAAAGTTTCGAAGCTTATACAGAACGTTTCAAACAAGGCATTCCACTTGAACGCCTTGCACATGAGCAATTCAAGACAGATAAACAATAAGTATTACACTAAACAAAGGTAGAAAGTGGGATTACGGTGTCTAATGATATACAAAAATAAGATCGTCAGTTTTTAGGATTACCTATGGTGTTAATTTGGGGTTATGTCGCTGTAGCAATTTTTATGACGGGCGATGGATTTGAACAAGCATTTTTATCTAAATATATTGGCAGCCTAGGCTACACTCAGTCAGAGGCTGGTAGGGTATTAGCAGTTTACGGCTTAGTGGTAGCCGTTGCATCATGGATGTCAGGTGTGTTGGCAGAGATATTCAGTCCACGTCGCGTAATGACATTTGCATTTATTATGTGGATTATCTTTCATGTCGGTTTCTTAACATTAGGATTGGCACAACAAAACTATGCGATGATGTTAATCATGTATGGTATTCGTGGCGTTGCATATCCAATGTTTATTTATAGTTTCGTAGTATGGATTACATATTCATCACCTAGTTACAAACTCGCTTCGGCAATGGGTTGGTTCTGGGCGATGTATTCAATTGGTATTGGTGTGCTAGGTTCATATTTACCAAGTTTCACAATTCCAGTTATTGGTGAAATGGGAACATTATGGTTCTCACTTGTCTTCATCGTAATTGGTGGACTTATGGCAATGTTCCTAGTTAAAGATAAGAAAGGCGAAGACGTTGAAGCAAAACGCATGTCTAAAAAGGAAATCCTAGGCGAATTTGGGCGTGGTATTACAATTCTAGGCAATAAACAAGTTGCGGTAGCTTTCGTAGTACGTATTATTAACCAATTATCTCTATTTGGTTTAGTGGCATTCTTACCACGTGTCTTTACCGAAGATTTCGGCTTTACAACGTCTGAATGGCTGCGTGTATGGGGGCTTATGTACGCCGTAACCATCTTTACTAACTTATTCTGGGGTATCGTCGGAGACAAAATTGGTTGGGTACGCCAAGTACGTTGGTTCGGCTGTGTTGGTATGGCAATTTCAACATTGGCATTCTACTACTTACCAGCGTGGAGTGGTCCAAACTTCTTTGTTACAACACTAATTGCCTTAATGTTAGGTTTCGCAGTAGCAGCATTCGTGCCAATGTCAGCGATCTTCCCAACATTAGTACCAGAACATAAAGGTGCGGCAGTATCAATTCATAACTTAGCAGCTGGCTTAAGTAATTTTATTGGGCCATCAATTGCGTCAGTAACATTGGTATTTGCCTCAGCAGAAGTAACAATTTGGGTATACGCAATTATCTACATTATTGGATTTATCTTAACGTTCTTTATGAAAGTACAACAACCATCAAAGCAAGTTCATACAAATTAGAAGGGTGAGAGAAAAATGACAAACATTATTGATCAATTTAGAGTAAATGGAAAAGTAGCAATCGTAACAGGAGGCGCAATGGGTCTTGGTAAAGCAATGGCTGAAGCATTAGCACAAGCTGGTTCAGACATCGTTATTGCCGATATTAAATTAGACTTAGCACAAGAAACTGCAACTGCAATTGCGGAAAATGAAGGCGTAAAAACAACAGCATTAAAAGTAGACGTTACAAATCCTGATGACGTTACCAAAATGGTTCAAGACGTTGTTAATGAATATGGCAAAGTTGATATTTTAGTTAACAATGCTGGTATGACAATTAACGAAAAAGCTGAAGATGTTTCTTATGAAAACTGGCTAAAAGTGATTAACTTGAACTTAAACGGTGTGTTCTTAGTAGCGCAAGCAGTAGGTCGTCAAATGATTAAACAAGGTTACGGTTCAATTATCAATACATCTTCAATGTCAGGTTTAATTGCCAATAAACCTCAAGAACAAGCGTCTTACAATGCTTCTAAAGCAGGCGTAATTATGTTAACGAAAAGTTTAGCAATGGAATGGTCTAAATATGGTATTAAAGTGAATACTATTGCGCCAGGATATATGAAAACAGCGTTAACTAAACCAATGTTTGATACAGGTGGCGAAATGATTGATTACTGGATGGGTGCAACTCCAATGGGTCGTCCAGGTATGCCTGAAGAATTAGGCGGTATCGTAGTTTACCTAGCTTCTGATGCTTCATCATTCGCACAAGGTAGTGTCTTCACTATCGACGGTGGTTACACTGCGTTATAATGTGTACATTAATACGATAAATACTATTATTTGAATATATAAATAACAAAGTCATCTCTACGGATTAGCGCTAGAGATGGCTTTTTAATAACTAATTTTCTATTATACTGTTACTCTGTATTGATTAGCTCGCGTTCCAAAGGGGATGGGCCGAGCCACGGTCTCGACGCTCATCCTATTCCCTCAGGAGTCTCGCTATCAATACTTCGTATAAACATGTGGTTCCCCATCAATAATTTTTGTAGAAAACAAAAGCCATATTTAACTAATTTTCTATATGAAGTTATGGGATGGGTGTAGGTTGGGTAAACTGTAGTTAGACACTTTGAACGGAGGAATCATAATGAAACGCGCTAAAGAACTTGAAAAGACGTTAAAATCCTTAGATGGACAGAAGTATGGTGCTTATAAAAAAACTAAAGGTACCTATGCCTTTGATCAATTTCGTCTTGCGATAGATCATGTCCAAGTCGATCCTTTCGCACCACCTTCCAAAATGCAACTCTTCATTGAGCGCTCTACTACCCAAATTCCTAACGATTTATTAGACACGAAAGATAAACGTTTAGCCGTAGCTGATTTTTTAACGCGTACATTTAATCAACAAGCGCAACGTTTTAATCATAGTGTTAAAGGTTCAGGCAAAAACGGTAAAATCTTTATCGACCACTGTGGCCAAGAGATATTAGAACGTACGGCTGTAGTGATTCATGATAAAGAGATAGAAGTTAACATTGAAGTTGGCATGCCAGCTACAGGCCGTAAGATTCTTGGAAAAGCAGCAGCCCATACGTTAATCCAAGGCTTACCACAAATCGTCGACCAAGCGTTAATATATCAACATATTAACCAAGACGCATTACACAAACAAGTTGAATTAAAATTAGATCAAACGTATATAAGAGAACAACTTCAACAACAAAACTTAGTTGCCTTTGTAGCCAATGATTCAGTTTTACCACGTAAAAGTGGTGTCTCAGATGAACCTATGAAAGGCGCTATTCAATTTACAAGTCCTAAGAAATTCGAAACGACATTTAATCTACCAAGTGGTCGGGCAGTCACAGGGATGTCTATTCCAGAAGGTATTACGCTTATCGTAGGTGGTGGTTATCACGGTAAATCCACATTACTAGAAGCGTTAGAACGTGGTGTCTACAACCATATACTTAATGACGGGCGTGAGTTGGTATTAACACGTGAGGATGCAATGAAGATACGTGCCGAAGATGGACGTAGCATTCAAAACGTGAACATCCAACCGTTTATTAATAATCTACCTGGCAAGAAAGATACGACACGCTTTTCAACTGAAAATGCGAGTGGTAGTACGTCTCAAGCTACAAATGTGATGGAAGCGTTGGAAGCTCAAACATCGTTATTACTTATCGATGAAGATACATCTGCCACAAACTTTATGATTCGTGATGGACGTATGCAAAAGCTTATCGCGCCTGATAAAGAACCAATTACACCATTTTCTAGTAAAGTGAAGCCACTGTATGATGATTATAAGGTTTCAACAATCTTAATCGTAGGTGGTTCTGGTGACTATTTCGATGTGGCTGACCAAGTGTTGATGATGGATGAATACCACTTGAAAGATGTGACAGATGATGCTAAAGCTATTGCCGATACGGATGATTATAAGCGCACGACAGAGTCAAACGACCACTTTGGTGCTATTCCATCTCGTGTACCTTTAGGTAATTCATTTTCCAAAAAAGGGAAAGATGATCGTTTGAAAGCGAAAGGTCTGCATACGATTACGTATGGTAAAGAAGGCATCGATATTTCTGGTCTGGAACAATTAGTGGATGCTAGTCAAACGAATGCCTTAACGGTCATGATAGACTACTTTAGACGTCATGCGATAGATGGCCACACTAGCTTGATTGAAGCGACGAATCAAATGTATGAATTGATTGAAAAAGATGGACTTAGTGCGGTATCAAACTTTAGCGGACACCCAGGCAATTTAGCCTTACCACGTAAACAAGAATTTATCGGTACATTAAATCGCTACCGAGGATTAAAAGTGAAGTAGAAAGCAAAAGGGAGCGGGACAGAAATCTAATGTAATTTCAAAGATTTCGTCGTCCCGCCCCGGCAAGGTTGACTAGAAATGAAGAAAGTGAGGCTCGAACGCA
>NZ_PPRG01000016.1 GCF_002902625.1 Staphylococcus devriesei | reverse complement strand
AGGCACGCCGCCAGCGTTCATCCTGAGCCAGGATCAAACTCTCCATAAAAATTTATGATGTTTGATTAGCTCATAATACTAAATAACGTTTGTAACATTTAAGTTACTTATTGGAATTAACGTTGACATATTGTCATTCAGTTTTCAATGTTCATTGCTTTAAAAACAATCTCTATTAATATAACATTTATTATTAACCAAGTCAATATCAATTTCGATTACTTTTATAAGTTTAAGTCATCTAAAGTTGATTTGCAATAGTAATTTTTACACTATATTAACAAAGCTTTAAAAGAATTAATATTCTTTTTCGACGACTTTTATATCTTATCAACTTTCATTAAGTAAGTCAACAGATATTTTTAAATATTTTTTAAATCATATTTATTCAATTTGTCGCTCACAAAAAACAATTCTATCAGATACAAAATATATTGCAATAGAAAAAGCGCATGTATTTTAAATTTTACATGCGCTAATTTTTCACTTTTATATTCATTATTTTTTAATAGTAGAAGCGATTACTTTTTGTGCGATAGAAGTATAAATTTGTCCTAGTCGATCTTCTGGTTGATAAATAGATGGTGAGAAATCTTTAGGATTCCAGGTTGGTTGTTCTAACGGTAACTCTCCTAGTAGTTGTGTATTTAACTCATCAGCTAGTTTACGTCCTCCGCCTTTACCAAACACATACTCTTTATTACCAGTTTCTTTACTTTCAAAATAACTCATGTTTTCAATGACGCCTAAAATAGAGTGTTCTGTATGTTTCGCCATTGCGCCGGCACGAGCTGCTACAAATGCTGCAGTTGGATGTGGTGTAGTAACAATAATTTCTTTACTACTTGGTAACATTGAATGCACATCTAATGCTACATCTCCTGTACCAGGTGGTAAATCTAATAATAAATAATCTAACTGACCCCATTTAACTTCAACAAAGAAATTAGTCAACATCTTACCTAGCATTGGACCACGCCAAATTACAGGAGCATTTTCTTCCACAAAGAAGGCCATTGAAATGACTTTTACTCCATGACGTTCTACTGGAATGATTTCTTTCCCTTGAACACCAGGTTTCTCATCTATACCCATCATATCTGGAACACTAAATCCATATATATCGGCATCCACTAATCCTACTCTTTTCCCTTCACGTGCTAGAGCAACCGCTAAGTTAACAGCAACAGTTGATTTACCTACCCCACCTTTACCTGATGCGATGGCAATAAATTCCACTGGATTATCTTTCGAAAGTAACCCTTCAATTGTTTTAGGTTGTTCTTTCTTTTTACCAGTATATTGTTCAACCTTTTCAGCGGGCAGTTCTTCAAATCGAATTCCTACAGTATTAGCGCCATTTTCTTTTAAAGCCTTAACAATTGCCATTTGTAAATCCAATTGTGGTTGTCCGCCTAATTGAGCCATAGCTACTTTTACACTAACATGTTCAATTTCATCTTTAGTTGTTACCTCGATAATACCTTCTGTCTCTTTAAGAGGCACATCGATAATTGGATCTTTCAATTCTCCAACTATTTCTTTTACTTGATCTACCGTTAACAATGTAAATCCCCCTTAGTTCTTTTACATCTATTTTAACAAATATTTTATAGCTTGTGACTATCTCATTAAGTATATTATTTTCACATATATAAAAAAAGAAGTTAGCTCATCTATGAAAAGCTAACTTTTAAAGAAGAACAAGTCGGAAACTAAAATCTAATTTATTTTAAAGTCGATCCGCTTCTTACTGCTTTGAATAATGTCTTTCTTCTTTAATAAATAATGAGAAAATGAAACCGATAATTACAAAAACAGTAACTATTGCAAATGATAAATCAACACCAGCTGCAACACTTTGTCTTTGAAGTACACCGCTATTAGTACTAGCTGAAGAACTTGTCGTTAATAATTTAGCCCCTATACTCATAAAAGTAACCATTAAAGCGGTACCTAGAGAACCAGCCATAACACGTCCAAAGTTCATAATTGCTGTACCGTGAGAAATATCTTCATTTCTTAGTGCATTAATACCAGCTGTATTAATAGGCATCATTAATAATGAAACGGCGAACATTCTAATAGCATAGATTATAACTAGTAGCATGTATGAAGAGTCATATTTTAAGAAACATAAGAAAATAGTTGTAATAATTAAAATAGTAAAACCAGTAAGAATTAATAATCTAGGTCCGTATTTGTCATAAATCTTACCAGTATAAACCGACATTATTCCATTAAGGATGGCACCAGGCATTATCACCATTCCAGAGAGAAACGCAGATAAACCTAAACTATTTTGTACAAATAATGGAATTAATAATGCGGGACCGACCATTGACATCATAACAATCATAGATGTAATGGTACTAAAAGTGAAGATTTTACTTTTGAACACTCTTAAATTCAGTAATGGGTTGAGGATGTTTAACTGTCTTTTTACAAACACACCTACTATAACAATCCCAACTATAAATGAGATAATAATAATCGGATTTGTAAATCCTAAGTTACCTGCACTACTAAAGGCATATAAAATTATACCAAAGCCTAATGTCGAATATATTACGGATCTTTTATCTAATTGAGTATCTTTCGTTTCATTATAACTAGATAAGAAGATTGCCCCGAAGATATATCCAATTAATGCGATACCTACAATAATGATGAAAGGAACTCTCCAGCTTGTGTTATCAATAATTAGACCTGAAAATGTCGGCCCTATAGCTGGCGCGAACTGAATGACTAGTCCAGCCAACCCCATAGCAAAACCACGTTTTTCTTTTGAAAATAAAGTAAACAAGGTAAATTGCATTAATGGCATAATGATACCTGCCCCAATAGCTTGTATGACTCGTGCAAGCATTAATACCCCAAAGTTGGGAGCAATTGCAGCTACAACTGAACCAAGAAGGAAAATACCCATCGATATTAAATATAAAGGTTTCGTTTTAATTTTATCCATTAGATAAGCAGTTAAAGGAATCATAGTGCCGTTGACTAACATAAACCCAGTTACTAGCCATTGGGCAGTGCTTTCTGATGTTTTTAATTCCTTCATAATATGTGGCAGAGCAGTATTTAATAAAGTTTGATTTAATATTGCTATAAAAGCACTTAAAAGCATGACAGCAACGATTAAATTTCGTTTTTTAGTGGACACTTCTATATTCGACATAACTAATCTCCTTTAATTTTATTGAGCATGTACCTATTCAAACAAATTGTTGATAATGAAACAAGAGACCGACGCTATAACTCTCGGGAGGAATGACAGAAATCTAGGGAGCAGTGACAGAAATATAAGGAGCAGTAACAGAAATATAGGGAGCAGTAACAGAAATATAGGGAGCAGTAACAGAAATATAGGGAGCAGTGACAGAAATATAATGTAATTTCAAAGATTTCGTTGTCCTGCCCCAGCAAGGTTGACTAGATATGAAGAAAGCGAGCATCGAGCGCATCTTCATTTCAGACAACCACTGCTAAATTTCAAAGATTTCGTCGTCCTGCCTTAGCAAGGTTGACTAGATATGAAGAAAATGAGCCTCGAACGCATCTTCATTTTAGACTACTATAGCTAAAATAAAAATTAAGTCTTTAAACATTATTAATCTCACTTACCGTTTCTTCTCGTTTAAATTCTCACTGTCAGGATAAAAAATAATTTTGAATATATAGAGCAATCCAATAATTAAAGCAATGACCCAAAAATCAATCTTAATATAGACATAGTTAACATGAATAATAAAAAAGAACAGTAAAGTAGTTACTATATATGAAATTAAGTGATACGTTATCCCATTGAAATATGGATTGTTTGGTAATTGTTTTCTAAAATAGTCCATTAAATGCTCAATTGCAAATAAGATAAAATAACCAAATACAATATAACTACCATAGTAGATCAAATTATCTTGAAAATTTTTGTTATAGGTAAAGTAGCCTAATTTAAGAAATATTAAAATACGACTTAAACCAAAGAGACCAAATCCTAAAAACATTAAAAATATACATCCAGAAATTATGAATATAGTAAGGACAAGTAAAGTAGAAAAAATATTTTTAAATTTATTCTTAAAAAACTTCATATCAGGCCCTCCTATTTTCATTTTACACGCATATTCTATCATTAATGAGCGGTATTATAAATTTAAAAAGGACGAACTACATTTAGTTCATCCTCAAAAGCTTATTGTGCTTCACCTTTATATAAAGTAGACCACATTACTATTAATATAATAGTCACTATGATAACAGCTCCAAGTATATTATGAAAATTTCCATCAAATAGGCCAAAAGATAAAGCGTATAAATATCCCATAACAGTGGAACCTATAGAAGAACCTAAATTTTTGGTTAATGCATATAGAGACATCATTTTCTTCATATGTTTAGGGTTAGTTTCTTCCTGTACAATTACGCTGTCTTTAGTATAGATAAATCCAAAACTTAGACCGGCTAATATAACTGTTGCCCCAATAAGAATTGGCACTTTGAGACCAAACGTAATGATAATACTACTAATTAATAGTAGGGTAAAGGCTCCGATGTATAATGCTTTTCTAGAAAATTTATCTTCAACTTTAGCTAAATTAAAATTAAGCACAAGCCATGCTACAGATAGTGGGAAAATAACTAATCCACTTTCAAGAGGTGAAATATTTAAATGATCTTGTAAATAAATTGGTATATATAAGTTGTACCCCATTAAAGACATTGCAATCAATAAATCTGTAATAAATACTAATGAAACAGAACAATTAAATTCAGAAACCGGTAAGAAAGGTCGATCTTTTGTGCTTTCATATTTAAATAATATTATCGCTACTACTATTGCTACTATAAAAGCAACTACATTAAATGTAAGTATAGTTTTATTTAATAAACTAAACATCAATAATCCTATAAATAGATAAAATAATAGTAACCCCTTTGAGTCAAAGTGACTCGTTTGCACTTCCGCTTCTTCTGAAAAATGAAACGTAATAAAAGCTAATATAATTGCAATAATAGCAATTGGTATATTAATAAAGAATAACCAATGCCATGTTGCAAATTCTAGAATTGCTCCTCCTAATAAAGGTCCAATAATACTAGAAATCCCCCATACGCTACCTACTATTCCCATGATTTTATAGCGCAATGGTATCTCAAACGCAAGTTTAGGTACTATCTGAGTTAACGACATCATTACTCCAGCACCCATACCTTGTACTATCCTTGAAAATATTAACATCGCAAACGTTCCACTCATGCCGGATAATAAACTACCGATACCAAATAATAATAAGCCAGCCATTGCAATATATAGAATTTTAAATCTAGTTAATAACTCGCCTACAATAGGATTAGCTACCACTAGCGCTATAAAGTATACTGTAAAAACTAATGATATAGCTGTCCCGGCATTCAAATCTTTACGTATAGTAGGCATAGCTAAGGAAATAATAGAAGTTTCAATTGCTGCCATAAACATCGTTAAGACTAACGTCACTACAATTCCAATCGATTTTAAATTCATTAATCAATGACCTCCCTCCTGAATATTTAATTGAAAATATAATTTTAATTATTGAACTTTAATGTAAAACTTTGAAATAAAAATAGCAGCCCAGGACATTAAACAATGTTCAAGGCTGACTCATTTAAAAGTAGTTAATTAATTGAAAGGAAATATAAAACTAACGTAATTAAAAATTATTACTGTCTTTCCTAGTCAATCTTGCAAATTTTAGTAGGAACAATCATTAAGCTCAATAAAGATTTGATATTTCCACTCTACTTTTTAACTCTTTATTACATAAAGTATAAAATCCCTATTAAATGTAAAAGTGATGCTAATACTATAAAAATATGCCATATCATATGAAAATAGGGACGGTTTTTTTGTGCGTAAAACCATGCGCCAATAGTATAGGCAAGTCCTCCGAGTACGATAAATAACAAAAATAACCATGAGGTACGCATAAAAATAATTGGTAAAAATATTATACCTACCCATCCCATAACTAAATATACGATTAAGCTTAGTTTTTGATTAACTTTTACAGAAAGAGATTTATAAAGAACTCCCCATATCGTTGTGCCCCATAAAAGTATGAAGACAATCCAACCAATCCAACCACCAACTACAGTCAACATAACTGGTGTATAGGTTCCGGCAATTGCTACGTAAATCATACTATGATCAATAATTCTTAATATATACTTATGCGTGGTATTATTATTCATTGAATGATATACCGTAGATGATATAAACATCATGAAAATACTAATAATATAAATCGACACGCTTATTGAACTTAATGTTCCTTTATCTATATAACTGTGGACGGCTGCATAAGGTAAGATAAATAACGTCAGTAAGGCCGCCACCCCATGTGAGGTAGCGTTGCCTATTTCTTCACCAAAAGATAGTGGAATCATGTCTTTAAAAGATTCAATTACATTATCTTTTGAATTCTCAGGTTTAGGTGTTTTAGACATCTAAACTCCACCACCTTTTAAATTAAGTCTTTTCTTTTTAAATCTGCCGTGGCAGTTTCAACGCTATCTTTACCTTCCTTATTTTTTAATGGAGAAAATTCATCTTCACGAGATACTTGTAGCGTTACAAAGCTAGTTGCATATCTAAAAATATCAAAATAGAACAACTCAAATTTCAATGTAGGCTTTTCAACTACACCAAAATCCTCGTCTAATTGTTTTAATTTCTTAACTGCTAAGTGGTATGGCAATTCATTATCGACGGCTTGTTTAATAAATGCTAATTTGAACGCATGGATACCAATGTTGGCATTGTCAAATGTATTTGCCACTTCTTCATCAAGTTCAGAGTATTCTAGAACCGTATCTTTGCTATCTTTATTTACTAATCTGCCTACACTTTCTCCATGTTTAGGTTGAATAGATTTAGACGTCACATCTTTGTTATTCACTACCGTATAACCAGCAAATAAAGGATCTAATACTTTAACTAATACGTTATCAATATTATTTAAGAAGATGTACTTAACTCCATCTGTTTGCATTTTATCTAAATAGCCCGTTTTTTCTAGTGATTTAAATATACCACCATTACCATTCGGCGTTTCTAGAATATACCCTTGTTCACTAAGTACAAGTTGCCCTTTTTCACTTAAAGCTACTATATTATCTTGTTTGAAAAAGTGAACATTCTCAGGGTTATACCCGAAGTAATTATGTTCTTTGAAATAAGTAAGGGTAGCTTCGTGGTTAATATCACTTGTCATAATATACCAGTTAACGAGATGACCAGTTTCTTTTTTTAAATTGAGTAGTTGGCGCGCTTGTAATTCAAATAAACTTACTCCTTCAATTTCAAAAGAACCTTTAGGACCTTTATATCCTAAACGTGTACCTTGTCCACCTGCCATAAGTAGAACGGCAAACTCGCCATTTCTAATTGCTTCAATTCCTTTGTGTTCATATTTCTCAACTTCTTGCTCTGTCAATTCAGTACTACGAGCATACTTAACTTCAGTCACAGAAGAAACATCAGAAATTGTTTTACGATTCACATATAAATTTTGATATAAATCTTGTATAAATTCTAAATCTAGTGAATCGACTTTAGATTCTAACTGTTCTTTTTCATTACTACTCATAAGCTTTTCATATTCACTTAAATGTTCTTGATTATATTTCTTTAGTTTACTTTGGTCTAACATTTTAACTCTCCTTATAGTTAGTTTAATTCTTTCAACATGTTGAAAAATCGTCTAAATAACCTAATTTATAATTTGCAAATTAAATTTAAACAAATATCTTAATTCGATGTATTCATATGCTAACTATTTAATTGTTTTATTTATTCACATTCTACTTACCCTAAAAATGAATGACTAATATAATGTATTAAATCAATCAAAGCAGTTTGGAAAAATATGTATAGTGCTCCAATACTTAAAGCCGTAGCCAATGAAGCATCCACCATTCCGCCAGTTTTAAAAGTAAAAGGAAATTTAATTGTTAGAGGAATAGGATAAAGTAATTTTACTCCTCTTGGCGTTAACATATCTAGTATAACATGAGATGCCATTGCACCGATAATTGAAACTAAATAGTACGTAGGTGTTTGTATTAAATTAAGCAAGAAAATAATTAGTCCTAGAAATAAAAGTGAATGTGTGAAGGTTCGATGACCAAAGAAAAGATTGATTAATACGCTAAGCACCTTAAATTGTCTTCCAACTTTACTTCGAGTATGACAAATGTCAGGCAGTAAACTCGAGACTATTGCTAAGCAGATTACTGTAACAGTAGAAAATATATCAATATGAAAGTGTTCGGTTGTTAATGCACCTACTAATAAACCAGCAGATACGTGTGTTTTTCCTGTCATTTATCTTCTCCTTTATGTAGAATATATTAACACAAATCGAACAAAAACACGAACATATCTTCGGTATTAATAGTATGTCATAAATATTAAAAAAGTATCACACAAACTCTTGAAAACGATTACACAATGTTATATGATGTAAATATAACTTACTTAAAGGATGTGTTCTTTAATGGCAATGACAGTAAAAAAAGACAATAATGAAGTTAGAATTCAATGGAGAGTAGCAGATATTAAAATTCCTACTAAAGAAATTAAAAATATTTCTTAAGATCAAGACCTTCATGCAGTTCCAGACTTAGATTCTAAAAACATTTCTCGTATCGGTTCTACTTTTGGTAAAACAAATCGTGTAATTATTGATACTGATGACCATGAATACATTATTTATACTCATAATGACCAAAAAGTATATAACGAACTTACTAAATAATTTTTCTTAATTAATAACTTCGCAAAGTGGATAATTTAACTGCTAGCTAATCTCAAATTAGTTAGCAGTTATTTATTTACAACCGATAATATCTTTTAATTTTATTTTTTGGAAAAAGTAATTATGATAGTCATAAACGCTAAAGGAGGAATTGAGATGTTTGTAGTAACGAATAGAATTACCGTTAAAAAAGGATTTGCTGAAAAGATGGCTCCACGTTTTACTAAAGGTGGAAAAATTGAATCTTTAAAAGGATTTCATAAAATTGAAGTATGGCAAGTAGCTAATAATGACGAAAGTGAAGATATGTATGTCAATTCTTGGTGGGAAACTGAAGAAGATTTCAAAGCATGGACACAAAGTGATGCATTTAAAGAAGCTCATAAAAACAGAGGGTCTTCTGATTCTAAAGAATCTCCCGTCATTAAAAGTGAAATTGTTAAAGCCAATGTGTTATCTACATTAGGATAAAATGAGAAAATATATATGATTATAAAATTAAGAAAGCCTGATACATACTGTTGAATGCTCATGCACTCACATATACGAATCAGGCTTTTTAATATACTAAATTTTTCTACAACAATAGATGGGCCATAAGCGAAATTATTGGTAATGTAATCACTGTTCTAATGAGGAAAATCATAAATAATTTACCTATACTGACAGGGATTTTCGAACCTAAAATTACTCCCCCGACTTCTGACAAATAAATTAGTTGAGAAATACTTAACGCTCCAATTATAAAACGAGTTATATCACTATGTACATCAGCGATTAATATAGACGGCAAGAACATGTCTGCAAAACCTATCAATAATGTTTCAGAAGCTCTAGCCGCTTCAGGGATTTGAAGTAACTCAAGAATAGGTATAAATGGTTTACCTACTAGCTCAAACAATGGAGTGTAGTTAGCAATCATTGTTGCCAACGTCCCAATACTCATAACTACCGGAAGAATAACAAACCACATATCAACAATAGTCTTAAGTCCAGCTTTTAAAAACTCGATAAAGCCCGGAGCTTTATATCCTACTACCGTCGCCTCTTCAAGACCATATTTTAGCGCTGTTTTACCTTCAGGCAATTTTTCATGTCTTTTCTCCTCAGAAACTTCTTTTGTATATTCATCCGGGATACGATTTAATGGCCATATTCTAGGCATAATCATTGCTGCTATAAGACAAGAAATAATAACAGTTAAGTAAAATGCAAAAAATTTATTTTGCATACCAACTGTTTCAGCGATAACAATTGCGAATGTAATTGATACTACACTAAATGTGGTAGAAATGACCGTAGATTCACGTCTTGAATAGATACCACGATCATATTGACGACTAGTTATAAGTACACCAACTGTCCCATCACCAATAAATGAAGCTAAATTATCTACTGTAGAACGACCTGGTAATGTAAATAGCGGTCTCATAATTGGTCTGAAAAGTGGCCCGAGAAATTCTAATAAACCATATTCCATTAAGAAAGGTAAAAATAATGCTGCAAATAAAAACACAGCTACTAACGTGGGTAATAAATCATTAAATACCAATCCACCAGTATCTTCCGAATAAATAACCTTTGTTCCTAGTTTAAAGTAAGTCATCCATGCAAATGCAACGGCTAATAGTCTCAGCGTTAACCAAATAGGACCTACTTTGAATGCACTATCAAGTATTCCTTCCGGCTTAATTTTATTCTTTAAAAATATAGAACAGACGACTGTGAATATAGCTGATAAAGTAATAATAAATATAATAATAATTGGCATAAAATCGCCAAGTACTCCCTTTAACCAACTTGCTAAAAAGGCTACTGGTAATGTAGTTTGTTTTTGA
>NZ_PPRG01000015.1 GCF_002902625.1 Staphylococcus devriesei | reverse complement strand
TCCCATGCCGAACACAGAAGTTAAGCTCCTTAGCGCCGATGGTAGTTGGATTTACGTTCCGCTAGAGTAGGACGTTGCCAGGCAAACAAATCGTATGGATGCGATGAGCCGATATTGAGACTGAAAGGTCTCTTTTTTTATGACTAAATTTAGCATCAAAGCCGTAGGCGAAAAGAAGACAAACTAAAAGAAAAACGATACAAACTTCGGAGAGAACATGTCAGCGTTTATTTAGCTTTGCGAAGAGAAAGCGATTGAAGATGATGAATTGAGGAGAGAGAGCAGCGAATTTAGTTGAGCAAAATGAGCCAACGAAAGACGAAAATGAAGAAAGATACGAACGCTTGCCTCAAAGTAAAGGAAGCTCCTTAGCGCTGATGGTAGCAAATCACCCTCCAGCAAATAAATTAAAAATAGAAAAAATAAAGCAAACATACCCATAAATGAATATAATAAAAACAAGAAACCAGATATACATTTAAAATGTACACCTGGCTCTTTGTTAATATATTCATCAATAACACTTCTAAATCTATTGTTAAATCAATAGTGAATATAACATTTTATTTTCATTAATATAAATATTAGAAGGGTCAAAACTATTTACATTATTTTTTAGCTGAGTTAAATCTTCATGGTTTTTTAGTTGAATGCCAATGATAACGGTACCTGTATTTTGAGATGATTTTTTTAAATACTCAAATTTAGTAATATCATCCTGAGGTCCTAATACATCATTTACAAATTCCTTAAGTGCTCCAGGACGTTGCGGAAAATTAAGAATGAAATAATGTTTCATTTCTTCATAAAGAAGAGAACGCTCTTCAATTTCTTTCATACGGTTAATATCATTGTTACCCCCACTAATAACACAAACAATGGTTTTACCTTTAATTTCGTTGCGATAGAAATCTAACGCGGCTACGCTTAAAGCGCCAGCTGGTTCCGCAACAATTGCTTGTTTCGAATACATATCCAGGATAGTAGAACATACTGCACCTTCATCAACTTGAATATAATCATTTACCTTTCGTTTAGCAATATCAAACGTTATATCGCCTACATGAGCGACCGAGGCGCCATCTACAAATTTATCAATATGATCTAAGGTAACTACTTTATTATGAACGACTACAGATTCATACATACTACTTGCACCCGCAGGTTCGACACCAATAATTTGAGTATTAGGACTATATTGAGACATATAAGTACTAACCCCTGAAATTAAGCCACCACCACCAATTGCTGCAAAAAGATAATCAAATGCTATATTATCTTGATTTGCTTGTGCCAAGATTTCTTTAGCTAATGTTCCTTGACCTGAAATAGTATTAACATTGTTAAAAGGGTCGATAAATGTCATTTGGTTTTTATCAGTATACTGTAGTGCTTCTTTAAGACAATCGTCAAATGTATCTCCAGTTAAAACAATTTCAACATTATCCGCACCAAAAAATTTAACTTGATTAACTTTTTGTAATGGGGTAGTAACTGGCATAAAGATTACAGCGTTTAAATTTAACGCCTTAGCTGTATAGGCTACACCTTGAGCATGATTACCGGCACTTGCACAAGTAATGCCTTGCGCTTTCGCATCATCATCTAATACTGAAATTGCATTATAAGCACCTCGGAGCTTAAAAGAGCGCACCCATTGCAAATCTTCTCTTTTTAAATATACATTACAGTCGTATTTTTGTGAAAGATAGTGATCATACTGTAAAGGCGTTTCTTTTACAACATCTTTAATTCTTAAATAGGCTTTATCTATATCTTTAGCACTCACTGTCATCTTTACTGTCATATATATCCATCCTTACCTCATTTTTTCATATTTTTCTATTAGTTCTTCATATTGAAGCGTAATTGCAATATCATCTAAACCATTTACCAATTTATTTTTCCAAGTTTCATCAATTGAAAAGCTAAATGTTTTATCATTGGTAAAAACAGTTTGCTTTGGTAAATCTACAGTTATTTCTTTTTGAGTTGCTAAATAATTTCTAGCATCCTCATCTAATACAATTGGTAACATCCCGTTTTTAGTACAGTTCATGTAAAAGATGTCACTGAAACTACCAGCAATAATAATATTGAAACCATAGTCTTTTAATGCCCATGCAGCATGTTCACGACTAGAACCACAACCGAAATTATCTCCTGTAATTAAAATAGAAGCACCAGCATATTGTGGTTTGTTTGGATTAAAATCAGGATTGTCAGAGCCATCAGCTAGATAGCGCCACTCATCAAAAGCAAAGGGCCCAAAACCACTTTTAATAATACGTTTTAAATGTGATTTAGGAATAATTTGATCAGTATCAATATTATCGTTGAGTAAGGGTACAATTTTTCCAGTATAGGTTGTGATAGGTTGGATATCTATAACTATACGACCACCTTTCTTACATCAACAAATTTGCCATGAATAGCAGCTGCAGCAGCCATAGCTGGAGAGACTAGATGGGTTCTAGCACCTTTACCTTGTCGACCTTCAAAATTACGATTACTTGTTGATGCACAATGAACGCCCTCTGGGACTTGGTCTGGATTCATACCCAAACACATTGAGCAACCTGGTTCTCTCCATCCAAACCCAGCGTCTTTAAATATTTTATCTAATCCAATTGCTTCAGCTTCCTTTTTGACAGTACATGAACCGGGGACTACGATTGCTGTAATATTAGGATGAACTCGTTGTGCTTTTACAATACGACTTGCTTCAATCAAGTCTGAAAGTCTAGCATTTGTACATGAACCTAAAAATACATAGCCTAAATTAATATCAGAAGCTGTTTGTCCAGGTTGTAAGTCCATATAATTATATGCACGTTCATCGTTAATATTTTTTATTTTTGGAAAAGGAGTATTTACTCCCACACCCATTTCTGGATTAGTACCCCAAGTTACTTGTGGTTCTAAATCAGTTACATCTAGTTTAATTGCTTTATCAAAAACTGCATCTGTATCTGAATATAATTGGCGCCATTCAGGAAGAGAATAGTTATAGTTTTGAGCATAAGGGCGACCTTTAACATAGTCGAAAGTCACATCATCTGGCTGTATAATACCGTATTTAGCGCCACCCTCGATTGCCATGTTACAAATCGTCATACGCGCTTCCATCGACAATGACTTGATAGTTTCTCCCGTAAATTCTAGAGCATACCCTGTACCAAAATCGACGCCGTATTTATTAATCAAATATAAAATAATATCTTTAGCGTAAACACCAGGTTGAAGCTTACCGTTAATATCAATTTTTAGATTTTTAGGTTTAGTTTGCCAAAGTGTTTGAGTAGCAAAGACATGTTCTACTTCACTAGTACCAATTCCAAATGCTATAGCACCAAAGGCACCATGCGTCGCTGTATGTGAATCACCACAGACAATAGTTTTGCCTGGTTGTGTGAGACCTGTTTCAGGGCCCACCATATGTACAATACCTTGTTCATCAGACCCCATATCAAATATATGCACACCAAAATCTTTTGCATTCTTTTGTAGTGTAGTAATTTGTTTATTAGCTATTTCGTCTTTAATATTAAAAATATCGATCGTAGGAACATTATGATCTAATGTTGCATAAGTTAAATCTGGACGTCTTAATTTACGATTCTGTAGTCTCAATCCTTCAAAAGCTTGAGGAGAAGTATCTTCATGAATCAAATGCAAATCTATATATAAAAGTTGTGGTTCACCTTCTTTTCCAGTTAAAACATGCTTATTCCAAACTTTATCGAATAGTGTTTGCCCCATAAAATTATTCCCCCTTTATTGATAATTGGCCTTTAAATGATTGAAAATTTCACTAGTAGTACAAGTATCGCCTAAATCTTGAGTTGTTATACCTTGTCTAATTAAGTTGAAGACAGATTGTTCTAATTCTAATGCAGCATCTTCTTGTTCTAAACTTTCACGCAAACACATCGCAAGAGAAAGAACCATACCGAATGGGTTAGCAATATTTTTATTAGCAATATCAGGTGCAGAACCATGTATAGGTTCATATAGTCTTGGTCCTTCTAAGCTAAAACTGGCAGAAGGGGATAAACCTAGTGAACCAGGGATTACTGAAGCTTCATCACTTAAGATATCACCAAATAAATTTTCAGTAACGATAACATCAAATTGTGTAGGATTTGTAATTAAATGCATGCTACACGCATCTACTAGTAAGTGATTAAGTTCTACATCAGGATAGTCTTTGCTTACTTCATTGATTGTCTTTCTCCATAGTTTACTAGAAGCTAGTACATTCTCTTTATCAACAGAAGTTAATTTTTTCTTACGATTATTTGCTAATTCAAATGCAACTCTAGCTATTCTTTCTATTTCTGCCTTGGTATAAGTTAGTGAATCTAATGCAAAAGCATCGCTAATTTGACGAGGTTCTCCAAAATAGATACCACTAGTCAATTCACGTACGATTACTAAATCAGTGCCTTCTACACGTTCTTTTTTCAAAGGAGAAAAATGACTTGTGCCGTTAGTAACTTTGGTTGGTCGAATATTAGCAAATAATCCTAAGCCTTTACGCAAAGCAAGTAATCCTTGTTCTGGGCGATTATTAGGATCAGTCCATTTTGGACCACCCACAGCGCCAAGTAATATCGCATCGGCTTGTTCGCAAGCAGTTAATGTTTCATTTGGAAGGGGAGTACCATGTGAATCAATAGCTGCTCCTCCAATATCAAAATTCTTGAGAGTATAAGAAATATCATATTTTTTACTAATAAGATTTAGTAGTTCTAAACTCCCGTTAAGAATCTCAGGACCAATGCCATCTCCTGGTAACGCTACAATATTATATGTCATACTCGGGTGCCTTCTTTCTCAATGAATTCTGAAACATATTTTGCATGTGCTTCCACATAAGCTTTGCAAGACGCTTGTAAGATATCATGATCAATACCCATACCATTGACTGGTTGACCTTCAATTTTAAGCTCTACATGTACTTCAGCTTGCGCGTCGGTACCTTCTGTGACCGAATCGATTCGGTAATCAACCAATTCACTCTCTTTTTGAAAATGCGATCAACTGCATTATAAATTGCCACAATAGAGCCTGTACCAATACTTGAATCTTGGTATGTATTACCATCTTTATTTTTAATAACAACTACAGCACTTTGTAATCCATGTGATACAAATTGAAGTTGTAGTGTTTCAAGGTGATAAATTGAATTTTGTTCATGTTCAGAACCTTGAATTAGCGCATGTATATCTCTATCAGACACATCTTTTTTCTTATCAGCAATTGCTTTAAATTGCTTAAATAATGCAACTTGATCTTCTGCTTTGATATCATATCCTAAAGATTTAAGCTTCTCACTAAAGGCGTGTTTACCTGATAGTTTGCCAAGAGGTAATTCATTTTTACTGATACTTACTAATTGTAGCGTCATAATTTCATAGGTTTCAGGATTTTTAAGTACACCATCTTGATGAATACCTGATTCGTGACTAAAGGCATTTTGGCCTACAATCGCTTTATTTTTAGGTACGCGAATACCTGCATATCTTGATATAATATCTGAGGTATTTTTAGTTTCAGCTAGATTTAACCGTGTTTCAATACCGTAGTGATCTCGACGGACATAAAGCGCTAAAGCTAGCTCTTCTAAGGCAGTATTACCTGCACGTTCACCAATGCCATTGACAGTGCCTTCAATACGTTCTGTGCCATTTTCAATTGCGGCTAAGCTATTAGCTACCGCCATACCTAAATCATCATGGCAATGGGCACTATAAATCACTTTATGTTCTGATTTAACATGTTCTAGTAAAGATTTAAAAATGAGGCCATATTCAGTTGGATAGCTATAGCCCACTGTATCAGGAATATTAATAATACTTGCACTCGCATCAACAGCTGTTTGAACACATTTAATTAAAAATGCGATTTCTGTTCTTGAAGCATCCTCTGGTGAGAATTGAACAACATCGAAGAGTTGTTTAGCATAGCTTACATGCTTAGTAATACTTTCTAAAACTTCTTCTTGAGACATTTTTAATTTGTATTTTAAGTGAATGGGTGAAGTAGCTATAAATACGTGTACCCGAGGATGTGCAGCATCTTTAGTCGCTTCGTAGACTGCATCTATATCGGATTGTTTACACCGTGCTAATCCACAAACTGCTGTTGTAGTTAAAGCCTTTGATATTGCCTGAACAGATTTAAAACTCCCAGAGCTTGAAGCGGGGAAGCCAGCTTCAATGACATCAACTCCCCATTTTTCAAGTTGTTTAGCTATCTTTAAACGTTCATCAAATGAAAAACTCACACCTGGTGTTTGTTCACCATCTCTCAACGTAGTATCAAAAATTTGAATATGGCTCTTCATTTTAATCACTCCTTACTAATTATTGTTGTATGCTTTTAGATTTAATAAACGGCATCATCTCTCTTAAGTCACGACCAACCGCTTCAATTTCGTGACCATGTTGTTGTTCACGTAATTCGTAAAACTCCTTAAAGCCATTTTCATTATCTTTAACAAAACGATTAGCAAAGTTACCATTTTGAATATCTTCTAAGACTTTTTTCATATTATCTTTTACATCTGGAGTGATAACTCTCGGTCCAGAAACATAGTCTCCAAATTCAGCAGTATTTGAGATAGAATAGCGAACGTTTTCCATACCGCCTTCATACATTAAATCTACAATTAATTTCATTTCGTGTAATACTTCGAAATAAGCTAGTTCTTTTTGATAGCCAGCTTCAACTAAAGTTTCGAAACCGCTTTGGATTAATTTGTGGATACCACCACATAGTACAGCTTGTTCACCGAATAAATCTGTTTCAGTTTCTTCTTTAAATGTAGTTTCAATAACACCAGCTCGTGTTGCACCGATACCTTTGGCATAGCTTAAGGCAATATCGCGTGCGTTACCTGAAGCATCTTGTTGAACACCAAATAAAGCTGGTACAGCAGTGCCTTCAACAAATGTACGACGAACTAAATGACCAGGGCCTTTAGGAGCAACTAAAAATATATCTACATCAGCAGGTGGTTCGATAACACCAAAGTGAATGTTAAATCCGTGGGCGAATGCTAGGGCATTGCCAGCTTCTAAATTAGGTTCAATTTCATTTTTATAAACGTTACCTTGAATTTCATCAGGTAAAAGTACCATTACCACATTAGCTTGTTTTACTGCTTCACCGACTGGGAAGACTTCAAAACCGTCTTTCTTTGCTTGATCAAATGATTTCCCAGGGCGGATACCAACCACTACATCATAACCATTGTCTTTAAGGTTTTGTGCGTGTGCATGTCCTTGAGAGCCATAACCTATGATTGCGATTTTTTTACCTTGTAATGCGTCATTTTTAACTGAATCATTATAATAAACTTTTGTCATAATACTGCCTCCAATTTTTGAAAATAATTTGAATATTCTAACTTTTATAGATGTGGAATCTACAAGGGTTGATGATAGACATTCATTATCTTTTAATTATCATGCTAGCGCATCAATGCAGATTCATTTATACTTCCTCAGGCGTAATGTCTTTAATTTCTAATACATTTACTTGTTTTTTTAATTTAGCGATAAGAACTTTTAAAATCTTTTCATCTTTGATATTTGCGACAATAAACATGTCTGAAAATCCTTCTTCTTTTGCAGGTTTAACTGTTAATTCATTGATATTATATTGTAATCTTACAAATGCACTAGTAATGCGGTTTAAAGTACTTACTTGATCTGTAACTTTTAAGTGTAATGTTCGCTTCATTCAAGACCCTCCATTTCGTGGTTTGCTTTACCACTTGGAATCATAGGATTTACAGGTTCTGTAGGTGAAATTCTCACTTCAATTAATGCAGGTCCCTCATATGCGAAAGCATCGTCTAGTGTTTCTTTTAATTTACTTGGTTCGTTAATTAAGAAACCTTGTACTCCGTATGCTTCAGCCATTTTCATAAAATCGGGTTGATCATTAAACACTGAATGAGAAAAACGTTTATTAAAGAATTTATCTTGCCATTGTTTTACCATACCTAAAGTTCCATTATTAATTAATACAATTTTGACGTTTAAATTGTATTCAGGGAGTAGTGCCATTTCCTGATTCGTCATTTGGAATCCACCATCACCTACAAAACAAACTACCGTTTTATCAGGTGCAGCTAATTGAGCACCAATAGCTGATGGAATACCAAAGCCCATAGTTCCTAATCCACCACTTGTAACCCACTGGCCATAATTTTTAAATGGGTAGAATTGAGCAGCCCACATTTGATGTTGTCCTACATCAGTGGTAACAATAGCATCGCCATGTGTAATCTTACCGATATATTCAATTGCTTCTTGAGGTCTGCAAAATGTTTCGTCTGCCTTATTATATTTAAATGGATGTAGTGATTTATTATCACGACAATGCTTAACCCATTTTTTATGAGAATTAGTAGCTGTATGCGTATGTGATAAAGCTTCTAGAACTTTTTTACAATCTGCAACAATACCTAAATCTGTAGCGATGACTTTATTAATTTCTGACTCATCGATATCAACGTGGACAATAGTCGCATTTGGTGCAAATTCGTTTGGGTTACTTGCAAGACGGTCATCAAAACGACCACCAAAATTGATGAGCAAATCACACTCTGTAAGTGCCATGTTACTAGCGTATGACCCATGCATACCGCCCATACCTAAGAATAAGGGGCTTTCATATGGAATGGCGCCTAATCCAAGTAATGTTGTTACTACTGGAATTTGATGTTGTGTGACAAAGTCAGTTAATAACGCATTTGATTTTGAATGATTAATACCTGCACCAGCTAAAATTAGTGGCTTTTGAGCTTTAGTTAGATAGTCTAATAATTGTTTAATATCAGTTTCGTTAACTTCTTCTTCCACGTGGTAAGCAGGTAAGTTCACTTCATCTTCGAGTGGTGCAGTTGTAGATAGGACACCCATATCTTTTGGGAAATCTACTACGACAGGACCTTTACGACCTGAGTTTGCTAGATAAAAGGCTTCATGAATAATTCTTGGGATGTCGTCTACATTTTTCA
Source organism: Staphylococcus devriesei (assembly GCF_002902625.1). GTDB lineage: Bacteria > Bacillota > Bacilli > Staphylococcales > Staphylococcaceae > Staphylococcus > Staphylococcus devriesei. The sequence continues at coordinate 18,036 of NZ_PPRG01000015.1, read as the reverse complement.
CCTGATAATTCGCTTTTGTAATTGGTGTAGTCATAGATAATAAATCTGCTTCTTGAAAAGCATCTATTCCAATACCTGGTGTTGCTACTTGTCCCGTAAAGACGACTAATGGTAGGGAATCACTATAAGCATCAGTGATTCCAGTAATCGCATTCGTAGCACCAGGTCCACTTGTTACTACGACCACTCCAGTCTTACCAGAGACACGTGCATAACCTTCTGCAGCGTGTGTGGCACCTTGTTCATGACGTGCTAAAATATGTTTAATTTTACCATCATAAAAGGTGTCATATAGAGGTAAGACGGCACCACCAGGATAACCAAAGATGAAATCCACATCTTCATGTAATAATGCTTCTACTAATAACTCTGAGCCTGTACGCAATGCATTTAACGTTTCCTCTTCAAATGCTTGTGGTTCTATCGTTTTAGTATATTGTACAGGATCTACAGTTGCTTCTGGATTAAGTACATTACTTTCCTTATTATTCATAGTGAACACTCCTTATTTTAGATAAGATTTTCAGGGACTTGCATGATGCCACCAGTATTTGCACTTGTTACCAATGCAGTATATCTTGCTAAGTATCCTGTTTTTACTTTTGCTTTAAATTGTTCTAATTCTTCTCTACGTTTATTAAGTTCTTCTTGAGGTTGGTTTACATCAAGGGTACGGTTGATTAAATCAATCGTAATTTCATCACCATCTCGTATTAAACCGATAGGGCCATTAGATGCTGCCTCGGGTGAAATATGACCAACTGCAATGCCTCTTGTTGCTCCTGAAAATCGACCATCAGTAATAAGTGCTACATCTTTACCGAGTCCTCTACCTACAATAGAAGAAGTAGGTGCCAACATTTCTGGCATACCTGGTCCACCTTTAGGACCTTCATAGCGAATTACCACTACATGACCTTCACGCACAGTCTTATTGTCGATAGCTTCAACAGCTGCATCATGTGAATCAAAACAGATGGCTTTTCCAGTAAACGTTTTGATTGATGGGTCAACACCACCGACTTTAATGACCGCTCCTTTAGGTGCTAAATTTCCGAATAAGACAGAAAGTCCGCCTTCTTTGTCATATGGGGCATCAAGAGGGTGAATAACATCAAAGTTTTGTATTTCTTTACCTTGATTATTCTCGCGTAATGTTTTACCAGTTACTGTAATACGATCAGGATGAAGTGTACCTTCTTTTTTCATAAGTTCATTAATGATGGCAGGACAACCACCGGCTTGATGAACGTCATGCATTGAATAAGAAGAACTTGGTGCAATCTTAGATAAATAAGGTGTTTTTTTAGCAATCTCATTAATACGTTCTAAATCATACTCAATACCTGCTTCATTAGCGATAGCTAAAGTGTGAAGGACAGTATTAGTAGATCCGCCCATAGCCATATCTAATGCAAAGGCATCATCAATTGCTTCGCGAGTAACAATATCCCGTGGTTTAATATCTTTCTTAATATTCTCTACTAATTTAAATGCAGCTTCTCTTATCATTTCACGACGTTGTTCACTTACTGCTAGTGCTGTTCCATTATAAGGAAGTGCTAACCCTAATACTTCCATAAGACAGTTCATTGAATTAGCTGTAAACATTCCTGCGCATGAACCGCAAGTAGGGCAGGCATTTTGTTCCATATATAAGAATTCATCTTTAGAAATTGAGCCTTCTTTAAAAGCACCGACTGCTTCAAACATTGATGATAACGTTAGTGCTTTACCTTGCGCAGATAAACCAGCCTTCATAGGGCCTCCAGAACAGAAGATAGCGGGCACGTTTGTTCTTACAGCAGCAAGTAACATACCTGGGGTAATCTTGTCACAGTTCGGAATATAAAATACACCATCAAACCAATGGGCATTTATAACGGTTTCAGCAGCATCTGCAATGATTTCACGAGATGGGAGGGAGTAACGCATGCCTATATGTCCCATAGCAATACCATCATCAACACCGATCGTGTTAAATTCGAACGGAATGGCGCCTGCCTCACGAATTGCCTCCTTAGCAATATCTGCTAATTCACGCAAATGAACGTGTCCTGGCACAATATCAATATACGAATTACAGATAGCTACAAATGGTTTATTCATGTCAGTTGGGTTTTTAAGTGCGCCTGTAGCGTGTAAAAGACTTCTAGCTGGTGCTTGATGATCACCTTTTTTTATCATGTCACTTCTCATTAATAATTCCCCCGTAAAATCTTTTATTATCAAAATAAAAGACGCCCCAATAAATAATTGGGACGTCTGTAAGTCCCATTCAATGAGAAATAGGACTTAAACGTTTAGTATGTTTCTACACTAAAGTTCCAGCCCTTGCGAGTATAATAAAATAATAATTAAATTGTCAGTTACATTATGTGATAGATATGTAAAATCAGTCATATTATTATACTCCTTCCTTGAATGGTAGTTATTTAAATAATTAGAATTGTTTAAAAATTCGATAAACTTAATTTACTACGATGGGTATTCTAAGTCAATACTCTTTTTAGAATTTTCTAAAAATTATAGTTTGATTAATTTTTATATTAATGATGAGAAATTTTAACTAAATTTTGATACAATTAATAGGTTAAAATTCGTACAAATCCTTCTTAATATCAATCGTTATTCCATTGAAATTGATATTAAAATGATTACTTGCAACTATAAAGTTCTATAATTTGTATTTAAAATAGTATTAATAGGAGAGTAGGACTAATGATACGTATTAAGAATTTAGATGAAATGAATCATTTTGCTGATATATTAGTTAAACATTTACACGCTAGAGATGTCATTTTGTTAAATGGTGACTTAGGTGCCGGGAAAACGACATTAACTCAATTTATAGGAAAGCATCTTGGTGTAAAAAGAAATATTAATTCGCCAACGTTTAATATAATTAAATCTTATAGAGGTAGTAATATAAAATTACATCATATGGACTGTTATCGTCTTGAAGATTCGGATGAAGATTTAGGATTTGATGAATATTTTGAAGATGAAGCAATTACAGTTATTGAATGGAGCCAATTTATCCAAGATTTACTACCCCAAGAACAATTGACGATTAATATTAAAACAGTTAATGAAACTACACGTGATATAGTAATTCAAGCTATTGGAGAGCATTATAATTTAATAAAGGAGGCAGTGGAACATGAAATTACTTTTAATTGATACGTCCAATCGACCTATGTCTATAGCGTTGACATCAGATGATGAAGTACTAGCTGAACTGACAACTGATAGTAAACAAGACCATTCAAGTCAACTTATGCCTGGAATAAAAAGCTTGTTTGACCAAGTAAGTATCAATAAGAGAGAGATTGATGGTATTGTAGTAGCGAAAGGACCAGGGTCATATACAGGAGTGAGAATTGGTGTTACTACTGCGAAAACGTTAGCCTATGCTTTAGAAACAGATTTATATGGTGTGTCTTCTCTTAAAGCCTTAGCAGCTACTATTGAAAATAAAGATGATAGATTATTAGTCCCTATATTTGATGCGCGACGTGATGCGGTTTACACAGGTGTTTATCGATATATAGATGGCCAATTAACAACTATATTAGAAGATCAATACTTATCACTTGATGATCTCCATGTAAAACTAGCCGACTTAAATCAACCATATATTTACATTGGACAAGATGCTACAAAGCTAGCAGATAAACTTAATGGACACATCGTTGATCGTCTACCACAAGCACAAGTAATGAAAGGGCTTATTACTCAACCTGAAAATGTTCATGCATTTGTACCAAATTATATTAAATTATCAGAGGCGGAACGCAATTGGTTAAACCAGCAGAATCAGAATTAACAATTAGAGCAATGCAAGTTGATGATGTGCCAAGTGTTTTTAATATAGAACGAGAAAGTTTTAACGATAGTTCATGGACAATTGATGCATTTTACCATGAACTTAATGAGAATCATTTTGCTAAATATTTTGTAATCATTTTCCAAAATGAAATTATTGGTTATCTAGGTGTATGGATAGTAATTGATCAAGCCCAGATTACTACGGTAGCTATACGTAAAGATTATAGAGGCTACGGCTTAGGGCAATTATTACTCAAGTATGTAATGGATTATGCTAGACACACATGCGAAGTAATGAGCTTAGAGGTCAGAGTCAATAATGTTGTGGCACAACATGTATATACTAATCTAGGATTTCAATTTGGTGGTAAACGAAAGAATTATTATGGAGAAGGCGAGGATGCATTAGTGATGTGGGTGAATTTAAATGAATGAGAACGTGCTAATCTTAGCTATAGAGACAAGTTGTGACGAAACTAGTGTGAGTATTGTGGAAAATGGTAAAACAATCCTTTCTAATATTATATTAAGTCAAATAGAGAGTCATAAACGCTTTGGAGGAGTAGTTCCAGAAGTCGCAAGTAGACATCATGTGGAAGGTATTACAGCAACGGTGGAAGAGGCACTTGAAGTTGCAAATGTAACGATGGACGAAATTGATGCGGTGGCAGTTACACAAGGGCCAGGATTAATTGGCGCATTATTAATTGGTATTAATGCTGCAAAGGCATTAGCTTTTGCTTATGATAAACCACTTATTCCTGTACATCATATTGCCGGTCATATTTATGCTAATAACACTGAGGATCCGTTAACATTTCCTCTAATGGCATTAATCGTCTCAGGTGGTCATACTGAACTAGTCTATATGAAATCACATATGAACTTTGAAGTGATTGGGGAAACACGAGACGACGCAGTAGGTGAGGCTTACGATAAAGTGGCACGTACGATTGACTTACCTTATCCAGGAGGACCGGAAATCGATAAATTAGCCGCTACCGGGAATGACACATATCATTTTCCAAGAGTTTGGTTAGAAAAAGGGAGCTACGATTTTAGTTTTAGTGGCTTGAAAAGTGCAGTAATTAATAAGTTGCATAATCAACGTCAAAAAAATGAAGAAATAGTTAAAGCAGATGTGGCTGCAAGCTTTCAACAAAGTGTGGTTGATGTACTAAGTACTAAAGCAGTTAAAGCGTGTCAGGAATATAATGTAAAACGCTTAATTGTTGCAGGTGGTGTGGCGAGTAATAAAGGTTTACGCCATCGTCTAACTGAATTATGTGAAGAAAATAAAATTAAACTATCTATTCCAAGCCCAAAACTATGTACAGATAATGCAGCAATGATTGGTGCAGCAGGGTATTACTTCTATGAAGCGGATATTACAGCCGGATTAGATTTAAATGGTCAAAACAATATCGATATCGAAGAAGCTACAATCGAATAAAAAGCATCTAATAAAAGCGTTAAGCTAACGAAGTTGAGACATTAATTACTTGTTCTCTAGGAAACCGATAAATGGCGTCCAAACCTCATAGCTTAACGCTTTATTTGTAAAGAATTTAGTTATGAATCAGCGTATTTTTGTATCTAGTTGTCTATGATAAAGGCGGAATAAAATCAAGAATAGAGAACAATAGGAGAACTAAATACTATGACTAAGTCAATAGGGAACGTGTGTACTTATCAACAGAAAGTGTATAAGTTGTGGATAAACAGTGTTTAACAGTGTGGATATACCTTAAAATTTGTGTAAAAGAAATGTAAATAAGTTACATATTACTTGTGGATAACTAGGATAAGTTTGTGGATAGTTGCTATAATAAGGTTTTTACTGTTTATAACATTTTGAACGAAATTTAATAAAAATAACTAGAAAAAGTTTGTGAACTTTTCCTAGTTATTGGATTAATAAAGTGTATTATAACTTTTCTTGTAATTTTTCCCATTCGGCCATAACTTGTTCTAATCTATGTTCGTTCTCTTGTTTTTGATTAGCATATTCTGCTGATTTTTGAGGGTCATTAAATACTTCAGGTTGAGTAAGTAGTTCATCAATTTGTGAAATATATTCTTCATATTCTTCAATTTTAGTTTCGCATTGCTCAATTTGACGTTCTAGTCTTCGTTGTTCTCTACGTTGTTGTTTTTGAGTATCATAGGCATTGTTTAGTTTTTCATTATTAGACTGAGAGGAGGATGTATCGCTAGGATTGCGTTCCGCTTCGAAGGCTTTTAACGCAGTCGCTTCTTCGGTTTTTTCAATGTAATATTGATAATCGCCGAGATACATTTTACCGCCATCACTGCTAAGATCAAAGACTTTATTAGACAATTGATTTATAAAATAACGGTCATGGGAAACGAATAAAATAGTACCTTCAAAATACTGTAAAGCTTGTTCCAACATTTCTTTTGAATCGATATCTAAATGGTTCGTCGGTTCATCGAGAATTAACACATTATCTCTTTGTAGCATAAGCAAGGCTAGTTGTAAGCGAGCTTTTTCTCCCCCAGATAAATCGTTGATAATTTTTTTAACGTCGTCTTGTACAAATAAGAAACGACCAAGTACCGCCCGTACATCTTTCTCGTTCATATTAGGGTATTGATCCCATACATAATCTAAGATAGTCTTACTTGATTTGAATTCAGCTTGTTTTTGGTCATAATAGCCAATTTGTAAATTAGCGCCAAATGTCACTTCTCCCCCTAATTTATGTTGACGATTCGCAATTGTTTTAATCAAAGTTGTTTTGCCTACACCATTTGGGCCAATAATTGCGATATGATCTCCTTTTGAAACTTCAAAATTAATAGGTTGAGTAATAGGGGAGCTATAACCAATTTCTAGATTACGCACATGCATAACGTCATTACCTGTATTTCGTTCAAAGCCAAATTGAATATTAGCACTTCTAGCATCTAACATTGGTTTATCAATGCGTTCCATTTTTTCTAATGTTTTGCGTCGACTCTTAGCCATACCACTGGTTGAGGCGCGTGTAATATTTTTTTCAACAAATGTTTCAAGACGTTTAATTTCTTCTTGTTGTTTCTCATATTCTTGCATACGGCTTTCATAGTATTTATCACGCTGAGTTATAAATTGTTCATAATTACCTACGTAGCGTTTAACATCGCCTAATGCGACGTCATACACTTGAGTAACAATCTTATCTAGGAAATAACGGTCGTGGCTTATGATAACTATTGCGCCTTTAAAATACTTTAGATAATCTTCTAGCCATTGAGTAGTTTCTAAGTCTAAATGGTTAGTCGGTTCATCTAGTAGTAACAAATCGGGTTCGCTTAGTAACATTTGAGCAAGGGATAAACGTGTTTTTTGTCCACCACTAAAATCATTGATGGGTTTATTAAAATCATTCTCAGTAAAATTAAGACCATGTAACACTGATTTAATTTTACTTTCATATTGATAGCCATCTAATTGTTCAAATTGATTAGATAACGATTCATAACGTTCCATATGCTGTTGATAATCAGTTGTTTCATAATCGTTAGCATGTATTGCTAACCAATCAGTTTCTTGTTTAATTAAAGCCTCCATTTTTTTAATATGTTCAAATGGTTTTGACATTTCTTCAAACACTGAAGCCGATGAATTTAATGTCATTTGTTGAGTTAAATAGCCAATACTAAGATTTTTAATTTTAGAAATATGGCCACTGTCGTAATCTTCAACACCTGCAATAATTTTCATTAATGTAGACTTGCCGGCGCCGTTTCGACCAACGACACCAATACGTTCTCCAGTTTTAACTTCGAAATTAACACGTGTGAATATATCTTCACCGTCGAACGATTTCGAAATATCGTTTAATTGCAAGAGTATCATCAAGTTTCACCTTTCTATATTCATTATTTAATTTTAAATTTTCCATTGTATATTACTCTATATTTTACCGTATATCATATTTTCATGAAACTAAGATATTTATTTTTAAAAAGTGTTAAGGTATAATATTCCAGTATTCATTATAGGGCATAACATAGATTTCACAGTAATTACTAATTGCACTCTAATTAGTTTGAATACATAGATTAAAAATTCAAACAAAAAGGGGACATAAAAAATGGCTCAAAATCATGCTAAGATTCCTCGTGCAACCTTGAAACGACTACCATTATATTATAGATTTGTTAATACTTTGAAGTCTAAAGGAATCGATCGAGTGAACTCTAAAACGATTAGTGACGCACTCAATATAGAGTCAGCCACTATTAGAAGAGACTTTTCTTATTTTGGAGAATTAGGTAAAAAAGGTTATGGCTATAATATTGATAGCTTATTAGAATTCTTCAAATCAGAACTTAGTGATAGCGACAACATTTATATTGGCATCGTAGGTGTTGGTAACTTAGGGCGAGCACTTTTAACTTATAACTTTTCTATACATGATGAAATGACGATTACTGAAGCTTTTGATATCGATTCAAACATCATTGGAACTCAAATTGGCGATGTAACGATTCATGATATGGATAATTTGAAAGAAGTGCTCGAATCAAAAGGAATTAATGTGGTTATCCTTACTACTCCTGAAAATGTAGCTCAAAAAGTAGTTGATAACTTAGTAGAAGCAAACGTGAAAGGTATCTTGAATTTTACACCAGCTAGAGTTGAAGCGCCTAGTAGCGTACAAGTTCACCATATCGATTTAGGTATTGAACTTCAATCATTATTATTCTTTATGAAAAATTATTCAAATTAAATATGAGAAAAATGAGGAAAGCTCTTTAATCATACGCATAGATTAAAGAGCTTTCCTCATTTCTAACTATATAATTAGTTAAGTCATCAATCATTAGTGAGCTTGGAAACTAAAATATGAAATCCCTGCTCATAAATAATAGACTTGTATTGCCAAAAGTGTAACTTTCTATTATAATATCTTAGTAAATTAATCGGGAAAGGATGAATTGCTTTTGATATGGATGATTATTAGCGGTCTTATCGTAGGAATACTACTAGGCTTTGTTATGCAACGTACACGTTTTTGCTTAACAGGTGGCTTTAGAGATATGTATGTGCAAAAGAATAATAAAATGTTTTACGCTTTATTAGTAGCGATTTCTGTTCAAAGTATTGGCTTATTAGCTTTGACGAGCTTCGGAGCCCTAACAATAGCTCATGAAACATTTCCAGTAATTGGGACAATTATCGGTTCATTTATTTTCGGTATTGGTATTGTTTTAGCTGGAGGATGTGCAACAGGAACGTGGTACCGAGCTGGCGAAGGCTTGATTGGTAGCTGGGTAGCCTTAATTCTATATGCTTTATCGGCTGCAGTTACGAAGACGGGGATTTTACTTCCGTTGATGGAAAAGGTAAATACACCCACAAATGTTAACGCAAGTATGTCACAAACGACTGGTATTCCAGCGTGGATTTTAGTCTTAGTTTTATTAATTATTACGATTACATTAGTTGTGCGTACATTGCGCAAACCTAAACCAAAAGTAGCTGTGCCCAAACTTAAACAAAAATATACAGGCATAAGACACTATTTGTTTGAAAAGCGATATCATCCATTTTTAGCTGGTATTGCAGTGGGAATTATTGCATTGATCGCTTGGCCGATGAGCTATTCAACGGGTCGTGAAGGTGGACTAGGTATTACAACACCATCTGCGAATTTAATTCAATTTTTAATAACTGGAGATTTAAAATTTATAGACTGGGGTGTATTTTTAATCCTAGGAATATTTGCTGGTTCATATATAGCGGCTAGAGGTGCTAAAGAATTTAAATGGCGTTTACCGGATAAGATTACAATTCGTAACAGTGCTATCGGAGGTATCTGCATGGGATTTGGTGCTTCAGTAGCAGGTGGTTGCTCAATTGGTAATGGTTTAGTTGAAACAGCAGCGTTAAGCTGGCAAGGTTGGGTTGGTTTAGCATCTATGATTTTAGGTACTTGGTTTATGAGTTATTTTATTTTTGTAAGACCTATGAAAAAGTTACAAAAACAATCTACTCAATCTGTCTCACAACAACCTCAAACAACTTAAATCTTAAGGAGGAACAAAGATGTTATATGAATTAGGCACAGTAGGTATGGTATGTCCATTCCCATTAATCGAAGCACAAAAGAAAATGCAGTCATTAGATAATGGCGATGAATTAAAAATTGATTTTGACTGCACACAAGCCACTGAAGCGATTCCTAACTGGGCAGCTGAACAAGGTTACCCTGTTACAAATTATGAACAACTTGACGATGCTTCTTGGACAATTACTGTTAAAAAAGCATAATGAAATGATAAATTTATCTTAGTCGAGATGCTATTAATCAATTTTAAGTAAAAAAATTAATAGTTCAGACGTGGTAATGTTATATTTAGTTACAAATTGTGTCATTTTATCTTACTCATTTTTGCCAATTTTGAAATGTATCATTATGATATTTTCAAAGGAAGTGGTAATAATGAAGATGGATGACACAATTTTTTTATTTCTTTGTACTTTACTCGTATGGCTTATGACTCCAGGATTAAGTCTATTTTATGGAGGGCTTGTCCAATCGAGGAACGTACTTAATACAGTAATGCAAAGTATGGCAGCAATGATTATCGTTACTTTTATATGGATTACAGTTGGCTTTTCATTAAGTTTTGGAACAGGGAATCAAGTGATTGGTGATTTTGAATTTATAGGCCTACAACATGTAGGTTTTGTGATTAATGAACAATTAAGTCCACATATTCCATTAGCTTTGTTTATGTTGTTCCAAATGATGTTTTGTACTATCGCAATTTCAATACTTTCGGGCTCTATTGCTGAACGCATGAAATTTATTCCGTTTATAATTTTTATTTTAGTATGGGTTGTATTGATTTATTCTCCAGTGGCACATTGGGTGTGGGGTGGAGGTTGGATTCAACAACTAGACGCGCTTGATTATGCAGGAGGAACAGTGGTCCATATTACTTCAGGTGTGTCGGGGCTTATTCTTGCTATAATGCTAGGTAAAAATAAGGATACTGAAAAAATTCAACCGCATAATTTATTAATTACATTAATTGGTGGCATTTTAGTATGGATAGGTTGGTATGGATTTAATACTGGCAGTGCATACGCATTTAACAATATAGCGCTTATTTCATTTGTGAATACTGTAATTGCCGCGAGTGGTGGCGCTTTTAGTTGGTTAGTAATCGAATATATTATGACTAGAAAATTAAGTTTACTTGGATTATTATCAGGTGTGCTTGCAGGTTTGGTAGCGATTACACCAGCTGCTGGTTATGTTAATTACGTTAACGCTTATATCATTTCTATGATTGGTGGTGTAGTATGTTACATTGTGATTAATGTGATTAAAGAAAAATATAAATATAATGATACATTAGATGCATTTGGTATTCATGGCGCAGGTGGCGTAGTAGGAGCAGTCTTAACCGGCGTATTTCAATCGAAAGAAGTTAACCCTGATATTATTAATGGTTTCATATACAATGGTCATTTACATACAGTATTGATCCAATTAAGTGCAGTAGTAGTGGTTGTTATATATACTATTGTTTTAACTTGGATAATTGGAAAAGTACTACAAAAATATACACCATTAGCGATAACTAAAGAAGAAAACGAGAGAGGATTAGATCAACTCGTTCATGGAGAAAAAGCTTATTTTTATGGCGAACTTAATAAATTAAATAAAAGATATTAAATATTTTCATTTAAAAATCAAAAACTATACTAAAACTTTACTTTGAGTAATGATATATGTGATAAAATATATCTTAAATTGTTACTAATTTAGGTGATTAAGCTAATGAAAAATATATCAGATATCGCAAAGCTAGCGGGAGTGTCTAAGAGTACGGTCTCCCGCTTCTTAAATGATGGATCAGTTAGTCCACATACTAAAGAAAAATTAAGTCGTATTATTGCTGAACATAATTATCAACCCAATCAATTTGCACAGAGTTTAAGAGCTAAACACACTAATCTAATCGGAGCTATCATACCTAGAATGAACTCACATGCCGTTGACGAAACAGTAAAAGGTATCGTAGATATATGTCAGGAACACCAATATCAATTATTATTAAACTACACCGGCTTAGATGTACAAGCTGAAATTATGGCACTCGAAACATTTTCAAGAAGTAAAGTCGACGGTATCGTGCTAATGGCTACTACCTTAACGGCTCAACATTTAGAGGTCATTGATAAAATAGACGTGCCGGTGATATTGGTAGGACAAGCTCATGATAAATTACATAGTGTTATTCATGACGACTATCAAGCGGGCCAACTCGTAGGCACTCGTATCGGTCAACAAAAACTATGTAAAGCGTGTTTCTTTGGGGTGAGTGAAGATGATATTGCAGTTGGCGTGAAGCGGAAACAAGGGGTAATAGACGGTCTACACGCATACAAGATTAAACCACGACTATTCAAAACTTCATTCCAATATGAAGAGGCAATGCGTGATGTAGCTGAGGTATTAAAAGATTTACCTAAAATGGACGTGCTTATAGGAGCTAAAGATTCTATTGCGTTAGCTATTCATAAATATTGCTCTGAGAGAGGCGATAGTTCTGATATGCCACAAATATATGGCTTTGGAGGAGACCCAATGACACAACTGGTATCCCCAACGATTAAAACAGTTAAATTTAATTACTTTGAAGCTGGTAAACAAACAATGAAACAATTACATGAATTAATTTTCTCAAAAAATGCAGTCCAACAAACTGTATTATCTATTGAAATATAAAAATAGAAGTATTTGCTTAAAATATATGGAACCGATACCATGCGCAATGCTAAAATAGAGATAATGAAGATATCAATTTGTCTATAAATGGAGGATTAATATGACTGAATGGTCAAGAGAAGAACGCTATCGTCGTTTGGAAGACGTAGATCAATCACAACTAGAAACCTTAAAGCAACAAGTCGAAACGTCAATGTATCGTCAGACATTTCACATTCAACCTGAAACAGGGTTACTTAACGATCCAAACGGATTAATCTATTTTAAGGGCAAGTATTATGTATCACATCAATGGTTTCCTTTAGGTGCTGTTCACGGGTTAAAATATTGGTTTAATTACACCAGTAAAGATTTAGTAACCTTCGAGCCTCATGGTGTTATCTTAAAGCCAGACACGCTATATGATAGTCATGGCGTCTATAGCGGTAGCGCTTTTGAATGGGAAGGCCAACTGTACTATATGTATACTGGAAATCATAGAGATGAATCTTGGAATCGAGTAGCTAGTCAAATGCTAGCGAAAGTAGAAGAAGATGGAACGGTAAAAAAACTGGATAAACCTGTCATAGCACATCAACCTAAGGGTTACACTAGTCATTTCCGAGACCCAAAGGTATTTCAAAAAGACGGTCAGTATTATGCGATTATTGGAGCACAAAATAATGAAGAACTAGGACGACTATTACTATATAAAGCCGAAAATAATCAACTTGAGGAATGGGCATTAGTAGGAGAGTTGAAGACAGAACTAGAGGCCTTTGGTTTTATGTGGGAATGCCCAGATTACTTCGAATTAGATAACAAAGACGTTATCTTATTTAGCCCTCAAGGTATTGAGGCTCAAGGTGATCAATTTAGAAATATTTATCAATCGGGATATTTGATTGGAAATTTAGATTTAGAAACACTTCAATTCAATCATGGTGAATTTATAGAACTTGATAATGGCTTTGATTTTTATGCGCCACAAACTTTTATAGATGAACATGGAAAACGTATTTTAATTGGCTGGATGGGCTTACCTGAAATCAATTATCCTACTGATAGTGAAGGCTGGGCACATTGTTTAACAATACCGAGAGAACTAACTATTGAAGAAGGCAAATTACATCAACGACCGCTTAAAGCACTAGAGAAATTACGTCAAAATAAAGAAACAGCACTAGGCTATGCCAATAAATTTCCAACTACGCTAAGACCTTATGAAGGTAAACAATATGAACTAATCATTGATATATTGGACAATGAAGCGTCAGAACTTTATTTTGAACTACGTACTTCTAAATTAAATTCGACTTTAATTACTTACAATAGTAAGCAACAAACCATCACGTTAGATCGTTCTGAAAGTGGTTTATTACCAGATAATGTTGAAGATCTAACTAGAAATACCACATTAGATACTCCGTTAAAGCAACTACAAATTTTTGTGGATACTTCAAGTATTGAAATATTTTGTAATGATGGAGAACGCGTGCTTACTTCAAGAATTTTTCCTGATGATATTTCAACAGGCATTAAGACATCAACTGAATCAGGACAAGTCTATTTACAGTTTACAAAATACGAACTTAAAGGTGAGGATTAAATGAGAACATTATATGCGTTGGGTGAAGCATTAATCGATTTTATTCCAAATGTGACAAATTCTGAGCTAAAAGATGTTGAACAATTTAGTCGCCAAGTAGGGGGCGCACCAGCGAATGTAGCCTGTGTAGTACAGAAACTAGGTGGACACGCTGAGATGGTTACACAACTGGGAGAGGACGCATTTGGCGATATTATAATTGAGACGCTTAATAAAATTGGAGTGGGGACGCAATATATTAAACGTACCGATATTGCTAATACTGCTCTTGCATTTGTAAGTTTAAAAGAAGATGGACAACGTGACTTCTCGTTCTATCGTAAACCTTCAGCAGATATGCTTTATAAACCAGCATATTTAGATGAAATAGCAATTAACCAACATGACATTATGCATTTTTGTTCAGTTGATTTAGTTAAAAGTGATATGAAAGAAGCGCATAAAAAGATGATCGAGAAATTTAAAGCAGTAGAAGGTACAATCGTCTTTGATCCTAATGTACGCTTACCTTTATGGAATAGCTCTGAAGCATGTAAACAGGCCATTCAAGAATTTATTCCTAAAGCTAATATTATAAAAGTCTCTGATGAAGAAATTGAATTTATAACTGGGGAACAAGATGAACAACTGGCAATACAATCATTGTTCCAAGGAAGCGTGGAAACAGTTATTTATACTCAAGGTGCAAAAGGCGCAAGCATCTTTCTTAAAGATGGTACAAGCATTCATCATGATGGATTTAAAGTCAAAGCAATTGATACAACCGGCGCTGGAGATGCCTTTATAGGAGCAGCAATAAGTAGAATATTGACTAGTACTACCACAACTATTTCTGATCTTTTTGAAAATGAAGGGCAAGACATCCTTAAGTTTAGTAACTTAGTTGCTGCTAAAGTAGCAACGCGATATGGCGCAATTGAAAGTATTCCTTCACTCGAAGAAGTTGAGAAAGAACTTAGAAAATAATACATATAAAGCCAGCTGATAATTTAAATAACAGCTGGCTTTATATGTATTATATTTTTTTAACGTTACGAACTGAAGCATAACAGTGTTCGCCATTTTTGAAATTAACTACACGTTCTTTAGAATCAATCGATTCTATATTGTGTCGGTTAACTACAAAACTATTATGACATCTAAAGAAGCGCTCATCTAATTGCGCTAATTCTTTAAGATTACCGTAGAACTCGATTTGACGATTATCAAGATGCGCAATGAGACGATGAGATTTAGACGATGATTCGAAAAACATCACATCATCATATTGTACATAAATGGAATTACTACCACGTTTTAATTCGATAGTTTCAATCGTACTTTCTTTAGATAATAATTTCAAACGTGTATGCGCCGTTTCTAAACAATCAATAATTCTTGATTTTAATTGATCAGGGTCATCTTTAAAAATAAAGTCCATTGCTGATACCTTATAAATAAACGTTAAATATGTTAGTTCACTGTGACTAGTCACAAATATAATGTTTCCGATAGGGTCATACTTACGTATCTCGCTACCCAATTTGATTCCATTCATATCTGCTTCTAATTGAATATCTAAAAAGTAACAGCCTACATCGTTCGTTTCTTTAGACTTTTCGATAATTTCATAAGGATCGTCTGTAGCTAATGCGATTTCCATAGGTTTCTCTTCAATCATTATGTAATTATTAATAATTGAAACCATATTTTCACGTTGTTTAACATCATCTTCACAAATGAATATTTTCAAGATATCACGCCCTTATGACATATTATTTATAATTTCTACTTTTTGAACGAAATATTCATTCTCGATGGTAGTGTCCAGTAACACATTTTCCGTAGAATCTGTAATTTCTTTCAAAGTACTTAAACCTAAGCCACGATTTTCTCCTTTAGTTGAAAAGCGTTCTTGAAACAATTCGTGAATACGAGGCATATCTTTTTCACATTTATTTATCACAATAAACATGACAGAAGCTTCAGTATTGATAAAGGCAATTCTGATTAGGGCATCATCAAGATTTTCTGATGCCTCTATGGCATTGTCTATAATAATACCTATCACTCGACTTAAATCAATCGTATTCATTTCAATATGTTCAACTAACTCTGGCACCTCTATACTAATAGGAATGTTCTTTTCTTGAGCTTGTAAAATTTTAGTGGTCACTAGACCTTTAATTGCTCGTACTTTTAAATTCTCAGTACCGTTAATTTTAATCGAATTCATCTGTAGATTATCTTTCATCGGCACGATATTATCTTCAAAGTATTTTTTTAAGCCATCCATATCATTTTCTCTAATATACTCCGACATAGTGGTTAAGATATTAACGTAATCATGTCTGAATTTCCGCATTTCGTTATTAATCGCTTCAATCTGTAACGTATATTCGTAGTACGTTTCAATCTCTTGAACATTACGTTTATAACGAAGTTCACGTAACGTATAGTGAGAAATGAAGGTGATTATTATAGTGAATGAAAATATAATTCCTATGAAAATAAGTCCGTATAATTTAATCGAATCTTCGCCTACATTAGTGATATGCGAATAAGCATATAAAATTATAAAAGATAAGATTAAAACTGCAGAAATTACAGTTAGGTAAGTACTATTAATTGATAGATAGGATTGCTTTAATTTTTTTAATAAAAATCTAAATGAATAAGCGAGTCCTATTGAAATAATAGAAAAAGCAATAATAAATAGTACAAAAACCACAAAAGTGCTATGTACTATTTTTTCTAAAAAAACTACAACTAAAAAGCCTACAAAATTACTAGTAAACATTAAGATAGCACTGCTTAAAACCGCAATTACTGAGTAAAGCTTCACTTTAGTATATAAAATGCATCCGCAACCTATTAGTAAGTATAAAATTGAGATACTACCTATAAAATAATATAAAAAAGCAGAAGGGATTATAACCACTAAAATGGCTAAATAATCCCTTAAAGTATACTTTATGTCTAAAATGATTTTAGCGATTAAAAATAAGAGAAATCCTTGAAAAAAAGCTAATGGTACATTAGGTATTACATCCATATTTCTCCCACACTTTCTAACGAATATTATCTTTTTAAGTTAGTTAATTCTTCAGGCACTTCTGCTTCATCAAAATAACCAAAACATGGTTTGTAAGCAGCGACATTACCAAGAGTTTCTAAAATAGCAGCGAAAAATTTGAAAAATAAATCTGTAATAAACATCATAATTAATTATCCTCCTTAGGAATAAAGATTGGTAGTAGAGTAGCGCTTTCAAGAGCTACTCCTAATAAAATTAATTGTTTAAATGGCTCTGATACTACAAAAGAAATAATTATCAAAAATACTGTAAGAATGATTGCTAAAACCTTTTTTCGTCTTACTAAAGGTGGAGGTATGGGCTGTTTTTTAGTAGCGCTTGGTGCCAAGATTACTATAAGCATCAACCCTAATAATGCAACCGTATACATTATACCCACATTTACTTGAAAAAAGACAACCATTGCTGGTAATGCAACAAACAAAATTAAATTTTGAATATGGCATAGCAACGATGATTTTGCATGAGCCCCATGTGCATAGTGTCTAACTAAAAAGTAACAAACATGTGTTATAAGAGTGTATAGAAATGTGTGGAATATGAGCGCAGCACCATAAGTTACAATTGTTTTAGCGATATTACTTACCGCGACTTGTAACCCTAAACGCACTTTTAAAAATTGAATGTGATCAAGGTTATTTCTCTTTTGTAAGTAATATGCAAATTGCTCAATCTTTTTATCAATTGCTTTCAATATCGTGCCACTCTCCTTGTAGCTATTATACAATTTAGCGCAACCAGTCTGGGAACTAATGCGTAACTGTTTGAAATAAATACATAAC
>NZ_PPRG01000014.1 GCF_002902625.1 Staphylococcus devriesei | reverse complement strand
ATATTTAACATTCTAGCACAAAAAGGATTTACAAGTCTATGTAATTTCAGAAAATTTAAAATATGAAATATATATAAAATATATCTTATACAAAATCAAAATGATTTTAACAATAATTTTTTCAATAATGGAGATAAATGACTTGGTAGATTCTCTACACCTTCTACAAATATAGCGTATTGGCCATAAATATTGTGGATGGTTTGTTCAATGTCTTCAGTAATTGCGTCTTGGCTTAAAAAGACATTAAAGACTTCGATACCGTATTTACGAGCCATTTCCACAGCCTCATAAGTATCTAAGATTCCATCTTGCGCATAATTATAAGCAGATGGCTCTCCATCAGAGAATACAATTAAGAAGCGTTGATTGTGACTTCTTCTTAATAAACGCTCACTTGCTACCCTTATAGCAACACCATCACGGTTATCGTCTTGAGGGCTTAATGACATAATACGTGGCCCATTTTTCTCCATAGTAGAATAGTCATAACCGATGATTTCATCGATAATATTTGGTTGTTTATTGTCATCGGCTTCAAATGCATCTTCATTAAAAGCTAAAATCTCATGTTTTACATTGAGTGATTTTAAAGTTTCGTGGAAGAGCACTACACCTTTAATTGTTTCTTCCATTTTGTCAAACATACTCGCCGATGCGTCAATTAGCAATGTGAAAGTGGCGTCAAACGTTTTACTTAAGTCTTGTTTTTTATAAAATAACTTATATTGGTCATCTATAAACCAATTAGTTAAATCACGTTGTAAACGGCCTTTGGTTAAATTGTGTCGCTCATCTACATGTTCACGATCGATAGTTTTTTTAATAATTTGGATTAAATCCTTGGTTTCAAATTGAACATCGTTTTTAGCTTTTTGATAATCACTGAAGTATTCTGGTTCAATATCAGGTACTTTCCATTCTATTTCAACATTATTATTAATCCCTTTAAGTGCAAATGCAGCATTTTGACCTACTGCGCCGCCCTCTTCATTATCTAATGTACTCTCGGATCCGCGTCCTTTTTTAGTCATCATATCAGTCATATCATCTGTAGAATCACCTTCACGGGCAGTGTCATTATCACCAATAACGTCACTATTTTCGCCTTCATGTAATTCCATTTCAAGATAAGCGCCACCTTCAGACTTGCTATCTTGAGCATTAGTTTCAGCCTCAGCTGTTTCAGCTTCGGATTCTTCATTTGTATTATCTTGTCCATCGACGTTACTTGCATCCGTACGCTTAATATCCTCAAATGTTAACTCGTGAATGGCCTCGTAGACTCTACGTGGAAGATGATAATATTCATTAAGCATATCCTTGGTTAACATATCGTCAATTTGAAACATGATTCGTTGAGCGAGATACATATTATCTTCTGATGTTTCATTTTGGAAAAAGTTAGGCAAATATTGAAACATGTGATTTAAGATATCGTCTAATTGTGGATGTATCGTCGGGATATCAAAGAAGTTTTGGCTCAAAAATGCACGTTCCAAATATAAGAATAGTAAATCAGTATATACTGTTTTAGTTTTGTAAAACTTTATTTGAGATTCCGTATATGATAAACGTGTTTGTAAGCGTAAATCGATTAATTTAGCGGTACTTGGACGTTCACTTTTAATATGGTTAAATACACGCATATCTTCTAGTAAACGAAATATTTGATGATATAACTTTGGGTGAGTAAATTCTTCCTCATGTAAGACCTTATTAACGATTGACTCATCCATCATTTTATAACCATAAGCTGCTAGCATAACATCTGTTTTTAATCCGGCACTTTCAATCTCTTTTGGACGATGAGACCAGAACCAACTAGTAATAAGTGTATTATTAATAGGATCATAATAAGGGAATTTTTGTATTTTAACTTGTGTTTGTTCGTTTTTAAGTAGCAAGCGAGCTAAGTCTTGTAGCATCATGACTTGTTTGGCGTCTAATTGCTCATCATTAAATTTTATAAAACGATCACTCATAATAGCCCCTCTTTAAAAGTTTAATTCGATAGCATTTTTAATTGCTTGTTGTTCACGTTCATCTTCTAATTTATCAATAATTGTACGTTGAATTGCTCGCTCGATTGGCATCACAGTAATTAAATCGCTTAAGTCGATTAACGCACGTATACTTGCTGCTTCTTCTGAAATTTGACCTTGTTTAGACATTGTACGTAAATCTTCATTAAATTTGATAATTTGTTGAATGATTTTATCATCTTGTAATCTACTTTGTTGTTTAATGACATTTTTAAGAATATCACCGTCGATGTAGTCTACTTGAATCACTACAAAACGGTTTTTCAGTGCCTCATTCATAGGCAATGTGCCAACATATCCTTCATTAATTGCGGCAATAACATTAAAGCCAGGAGCAGCTTTGATGACTTCTCCAGTAAATGGATTGGTTAATTGACGTCGATAGTCGAGTACTCCATTTAAAATAGGCAATGTTTCTGGCTTAGCCATGTTAATTTCATCAATGTATAAAATATGCCCTTCACGCATAGCTTTAATTACTGGACCATCAATAAACACTATCTCCTGTTGACCTTCTTCATTAGTTTTAATCGTCTTAAATCCTAATAAACTTTCAGCATCTAAATCTACAGAGCAGTTAACTTGATGCATAGGTGTATTAACTTCTTGTCCTAGTGTTTCAGCTAATTTAGTTTTACCTGAGCCAGTCGGTCCTTTTAACAAAATATTTTTATTTAAACTAAATAATGCTTTAGCATCATTAAATACTGATTCATCTGAATTAATATATTGATTTTGTATCATTTTAGATTTATTCTCTCCTTTTTAACATGAAAAATAGCCCATGAGGTGGAGTGGAAATGCTTAAGAACGTTTGAATCATAAAATATATGATAAACTCCTATCCTCTGAGCATAGATTATAAATATAGCTACAGTGACTAAACTAATTATACTTCCTTAAAATAATCTTTGAAGTATCCGCCAACTTGACCTGAATTATCAATTATTTGATAGTATTCCTCTGTTTCATTAATTACGTCATATCGTTGACCGATAGTTAACATATTAGAAACAGTGAATTTTTTAGCATCAGTATTTACTACTTCTACCTTTTTAATTGGTGTACGTTCCTTCCATGTTTCATGTAACATTGCCATATTAAATTCCTCCGTTATTTTTAAAGTATTAATTTATTCAAATACAGCTCAATGCTGATAATCATTTGATGTCTAAAGTATAAATAAATGAGATACCGCTATTTTCAGTAATCCTTAAAGATTTAGCATCTCCTTGATCCAATGACTGGTAAGGAATGCCAATGTCGTCCAATTCTTGTTGTGCTTTATTAAAATCTTCTAAAGAGTTTGCGCTAAATTCAATTTGCTCAACTACGCCTTCTTCTTTTAGTTCAAGCGGTTCGTCAGGTTGATATAGATGAATCTCTCCGCCCAGACCACCTTCGCCAATTTGAAAGACTTGAATAATTTGACCAGAGAATTCAGTTGACTCATATTCTGCATAATGAGTTAAATTAAAAACATTTTTGAAAATTGAAGCAGTGACCGGCAACTCATTAACCTTAATAATTACAGGGCCAAGTCCTTGTAACTGATGGAGCGGATTGACTGAACTATCAAAGGTTGGTGTCCCCAAACCAACTCCGGTATTATGTTCATTAGAATAAATATCAAAGATTTGATGATTCGCATCTTTAAAATCAAAATGTTTATTTCCATTTAATTCAGTTATCGGGTTAAAATCAATATTATGTTCTTTTAAAATAGACTGATATTCATCCAAACCAGAATCAGTTGGTGTTCTTAAGCCGACGCTTGAAATGTGTTGGTTTTCATATTCAGGATTAGTAACCTCTACAAAATGAAGTCTAGTACCTGGATTTAAATCAGCATCTCCAAAACGTAAAGCCTGATTCTTAGATGCAACATTTAATCCTAAAATATCTTTAAATAATTCTTTAGTTTTAGAAAGATTGCTTGTGCCTATCGTAATACTTCTAAGTCCGCTCATTTACTGACACTCCTAATATTTATCTTTTCCAATATATTATAACGTATTTTAAATACGATTTATATGATGAGGTGTTGGATAAGAGGTATGATAATTCCAAAAGATATAAACGAACTATAAATAGTTAAATTCAATTTAAAATTCGTTAATTCGTATTTATAATTCCATGTAGGTTAATAGTATAATACAACTCCCCTACCCATATTTTAATAGTGAGGGGAGTTGTATTGTTTATTTATTTTTAATATATTTCGAAAGTGAGAATGAAATTTATAGTTCGTCATTTACTGTTTGATTGGTTTATTTGCTAAATGGCTTAATCTCTTATATTTAGCTTTTACCAATACTAAATAAACTATGATCAATACCTTGCGATAAAAAAGCTATAATTATATTATAAACTATTTAACTTTGATTAAATGAATGATTAACTCACTTGTCTGCTTATAGTGATAATTAAACTAAGTGGCTCTAATATTTATAACCATGTTTTTTTCTCCTTTTATCATAGTATAGATAAATATGAGCTCTTTCTATTATCCTAAAAAATTCTTAAATTTAAACCATACTTTAAACTAGTATATAGACTTTTATGAAAGAATGAGAAATATAAAAAACCAATTGGGATTTTAACATCTCAATTGGTTTTTAAATAGCATATGCAGTTTTAGTTATATAATAATTATGAATTAGCTTTCGAGTAGTAAGTCTTCAGGGCTTTCAATTAATTCTTTAATTGTTTTTAGGAAACCAACTGCTTCTTTACCATCGATAATTCTGTGATCATAACTTAAAGCGATATACATCATCGGTCTATTTTCAATCGTATCTTTATCAATCGCAATTGGACGCGTAATGATTGAATGCATACCTAGTATTGCTGCTTGATTACCATTAATAATTGGTGTACTCATCATTGATCCAAATACGCCACCATTAGTGATAGTAAATGAACCATTAACCATGTCGTCTAAGCCAAGTTTTTTATCACGTGCTTTTACAGCTAAATCTGCAATTGCATTTTCAAGTTCAGCAAAATTTTTCTTATCGCAATCTCTGACGAAAGGTACTAATAAACCATCGTCAGTTGATACGGCAATACCAATATCATAGTATTGTTTAGTAATCATATCGTCTCCGTCAATTTCAGCATTAACTTCAGGATATTTCTTCAATGCTGCTACGGCTGCTTTTGTAAAGAATGACATGAAACCTAATTTAGTCCCATCATGGTCTTTAATAAATTGTTCTTTTTTACGTTTACGTAACTCCATAACATTTGTCATATCAACTTCGTTAAATGTTGTTAACATTGCAGTATTATTAGATACTTCTAATAATTTCTTAGCAGCAGTTTTCTTTCTACGTGACATTTTTTCGCGGATGACTGGTTTATTAGGAGCACTAGATGATTTTTTAGTTTCTTCTTTTTTGCTTGACTCAGACGTTTTATTAGAAGATTGTGTTTGGCTAGCTTTTTGGTTATTATCTACATCATCTTTACGTAAAATATCATTACCTTTTCCAGTAACTGAACTCAAATCGACTCCATTTTCACGGGCGTGACGACGTGCAGAAGGTGTCGCATTAACACGTTGATTAGATGATGTTTCTTGAGTTGATTCGTCAGCTGCTTTTTCTGATGTATCTGTAGATTCTTCTTTAGATTCAGTTGGCACATTATCTTTATCTTCAGTAGTATCTTCAGCTTTCTTATCATCTTGATTGTCTGCCGTGTTATTACCACTGCCTTCCCCAACAGTAGCAATAACTTGACCTACTTCAACTGTATCTCCTTCAGAAGCGAGTTGTTCTTGTAAAACACCTTCTTCTTCAGATACAACTTCAACATTTACTTTATCAGTTTCTAATTCAAGAATGGCTTCTCCTTTTTCAACGCTATCTCCAACATTCTTTAACCATTCTGCAATCGTACCTTCCGTTATAGATTCTGCTAATTCTGGAACTTTTACCTCTGGCATAGTATTTCCCCCTAGTTATTTTTCATACTACTTTCAATAATTTTATTTTGAACAAGCTTATGAATTTCTCCATCACCTTCAGCTGGCGCAGCACGTTGAATTCTACCGTGATAACTTAAATTATATTGATCGCCTACAAGAGATTTTAAGTATGGATAAACAAATAACCATGCACCTTGGTTTTTAGGCTCTTCTTGAACCCATGAAACTGTTTCAAGATTTGGCAGTTCATTTAACACTTCCTTAATTTCCTCTTCAGGGAATGGATATAATCTTTCGACAGCTACTAATAAAATTGAATCATCAGGATTTTTAGATAAATGTTCTTTTAAATCAACTAACATTTTACCTGAAGCTAAAATGACTTTTGTAACTTTATCTTTATTAGCTTCATCAACAATGATTGGCTTAAAACCACCTGATGTAAATTGGTCAATTGGTTGAGCTACTGTTTTGTTTCTTAATAAACTTTTAGGTGACATAACAATTAATGGTCTCATAGCCTCTGTATTTAAACTTTTAGCTTGAGCTCTTAATAAATGGAAAAAGTTACTAGAACTTGATAAGTTAACTACTGTACTATTATTTTCAGCTGCAAGTTGTAAAAATCTTTCAAGACGAGCTGATGAATGTTCCGCCCCTTGGCCTTCAAATGCATGAGGTAAAAATAGAGTTAAACCACTGCGTTCTCCCCATTTAGCACGTGCAGAGGACATAAAGTTATCGAAGATCATTTGAGCCATATTTGAGAAATCACCGTATTGTGCTTCCCAAATATTCATACTGTTTTTATTTTCGACATTGTAACCATATTCAAAGCCAACGACAGCTGCTTCTGACAATGGACTATTATGAACTTCAAATGTTGCTTTCTGATCTGGCACATGATGTAAAGGAGTGAATGTCTCTCCATTTTCTTCATCATGTAGTACAGCATGTCTGTGACTGAATGTCCCTCTTTCGCTATCTTGACCAGTTAAACGTACTGATATGCCGTCTTGCACAATTGTTGCAAATGCAAGTTGTTCTGCTTGAGCCCAGTCAACTAAACCATCATCTTTTTCAAATGGCTCTCTGCGTTTTTCAAGGACTTTATTAAGCTTTTTCAAAACATGGAAATCTTCTGGATATGTCAACATCGCATCATTAATTTCTTTTAAATGCTCGAATGAGAAATCTGTGTCATCACTTTGTAAAGGAAGCTCAAGTGATTCAGGTTTTTCCATATCTGGGTTATCCATTTTATCAGTTTTATCGATCTTGTCTTGAGCAGCGCGCATTTCTTTTTGCACATTATCCATTATTTCATCCATTTGTTCTTGAGTTATAACACCTTCATCTACTAATTTTTTACCGTAGATAATTTCAACTGAATCATGTTTACGAATACTTTGATATTGAACAGGATTAGTGATTGATGGCTCATCCATTTCGTTATGCCCGTAACGACGATATCCTACCAAATCAATTACAAAATCTTTATGGAACTCTTTTCTAAATTCCATAGCAATGTCAATGGCTTCTATTGTTGCTTCAACATCATCCGCATTAACATGTAATATTGGAACATCATAACCTTTAGCGACATCTGTAGAATAAGTCGTTGAACGACCGTCGATAGGTTCTGTAGTAAATCCGATTCGGTTATTCGTAATGATATGTAATGCGCCACCAGTAGAATAACCATCAAGATTACTTAAATTCATCGTTTCAAAATTGATACCTTGTCCAGGGTATGCTGCGTCTCCATGAATAATTATTGGCATAGCCTTATGGAAATCAGTAGTAGGACCGCCCTGATGTTGAGTATTATCTTGAGAAGCGCGCGTTCTACCAATCACTACTGGCGCCACGACTTCTAGATGACTTGGGTTATTTGCTAATGAAATACGTTGTTCAATACCATATGAAGATGTAGTTTTAACACCACCTAAATGATATTTAACATCGCCAGTCCAACCAGCAGTTAGTTCTAAACTTCCATCTTCTGGTAAGAATTTCATAGGGTCTGTGTGCATAAACTCAGAAATCATCATTTCATAAGGTTTCTCAAGTACATGAGTTAATACGTTTAAGCGACCTCTATGTGCCATACCAATTTGAATATTCTGAATTTCGACTTCTGCAGCTCGTTTTAATGTTTGCTGAAGCATTAATACTAATGAATCTACACCTTCAATAGAGAAACGTTTAGCTCCAACAAAGTTTTTGTGTAAATATTTTTCAAAACCTTCAACATGAGCTAAAGTATCAAATAATTGTTTTTTCTCATCATTATTAATAGTAGCTCGGTAAGGTGTTTCAATACGACGTTTTAACCATGTACGTTCTTTATTGTTGTTGATATGGTTATATTCGAATGCAATCGATCCCTTATAACGCTTCTCCATGCGTTCGATTGCTTCATATGCATTATCATAAATATCACTGAAATGATCTGAGACAATACTTGAAGAAATGTTCTCTAAAGTTTCTTTGTCTAAATTAAAATCCTTCATTGTCAGTTTAGGAACATTTGTTCTTTCAGGAGTATTTACAGGATAAATAGCTGCCATCAGATGGCCGTATTGACGTATATTATCGATTAAGCGCATAATGCGTTTAATGGTGTCATCACTTGCTGATGACCCACTTCCTTCAGTGGTAGGCTGTGCCTGAATATTTGCTTCACCATTTTTAATTGTACTAAAAAGAACTTGTAAATCATCTGGTACAGAAGTAGGATCTTGTAAATAATCATCATATAAATCAAGCATAAGTCCTAGATTTGCACCAAAGTTTACAGGAGCTTCCGTAACATCCTTGTTATCCTTTGCCATAATGTACCCTCCACAAAATAGTTAAACCGCTTACATGACAATAATAGCACTATTTAGCACTTTGATAAAGTCTATTAACTGAATATTATGGAAAAACAATGAGGTTAAGACAAAACATATAGCTAATAGCAAAACTAAGTGAGAGAGTGGTATTGAAATTTTGATATATCACACTCATTTTCTTAAAATATTTGCTAAAGCTCTTGCTTTGATAACCTTAATTGCTGGGTCGGTTCACAAAGCATTAACGATGATCGTCTTAACCTCATATTTATATGTTAATTATATTATTTAAAGATGATTTTAAATTTAGTGTATTTATTGACTTCACTTTCAACTAATATATACCCACCATATTGTTGAACAATTTTTTCAGCGATAGATAATCCTAATCCATTACCACCTTGGCTTCTTGCTCGTGATTTATCAACTCTGTAAAAACGATCAAAAATGAAATCTTGGTCTTCTTTAGGAATACCTAGTCCGTGATCAGTTATTTCAATACTAGTTTGTTTGTTGCGTAAGTTTGTTTTGATATGAACATGTTTGTTATCTTTATCATATTTCATAGCATTATCGATAAAAATTAATAAGAGTTGTTCAAATTGATGACGGTTAATTTTTAGCGTTAACGGTTTGTTAGCTAACTCCATTTCAAATCTATAGTCGGGATGTAATTGCTTCAACGATTTAATACGGGACTGTATTTCATCATTAATATTCACTTCTTCAGATTCTAGGATTTGGCTATTAACCTTATCTTTTGTTAAAAGTAATAATTCCTCAACAAGTTTAGTGATCCGATTCATTTCCTCTATAGAAATATTGAGTGATTCTTCTAAAATCGCAGGATCTTTTTTACCCCATCTTTGAATTAAATTTAAATGTCCTTGTATAATTTGTAAAGGTGTTCTTAATTCGTGTGAAGCATCCTCAACAAACTGTCGCTGTTGATTAAAAGAGTCCTCTATTTGATACATCATATCATTAAAAGTATCAATTAAATTGTCTGTTTCTTCATAATTTGTATTAAGTTCTAATTTCTTCTGAAAGCCATCACGTTTAATCTGATTCATCTTATTAGACATTGTTACTAATGGTTTCGTGATTTGAGTTGAGAAGATGTAGCTAATACCACCAGTAATAATAGTAGCTAGCAATCCAAAGGCAATTGCTACGACGTATAGAGATTTTACTACATTATTGTAACCTTCTAGTGAGTGAACGAGTACGCTATAACCTTCAAAATAACGTGTATGAATAGGTTCGGTTAATATTAGGTATTGAACACCTTCATTGCGCATCACTTGAATATGTTCTATTTTTGTAAAATTGATTGAAGGTTTAAAATTCATACCATTTTCATTTGAAGTTTGCATAATTTGTTTGCCATCTCGATCATAAATGATGGCTTCTTCAAAGTTCTCTAGTGACGCACTCAAATCTAATGTAGATATATTATTAATAGATTTAGTTTGAATTAAATTTACGATATCACTTAAACTATGTTCAGCTTCATCGATTTCGCCATGTCTTAGTATATCTTTAAGAAAAAAGATAATGATTAAACAGAATAAAACAATTGTAGTGAACATTATGAGAGTAGTAATCATCATCCATTTGTATTGTAAAGTTCGTTTTTTAATCATCTAATCACATACCCAACGCCACGAACTGTTTCGATTGTTTTTTCTTTGCCAAATGGTTTTAGTTTATTTCTTAAATAGCGAATATAAACGTCTACCACATTCGTTTCAACTTCGCTATCGTATCCCCAAACATGATCGAGAATTTGCTCACGTTGTAACACATGATTACGGTTAGTAGCTAATAAGTATAGTAAATCATATTCTGTTTTAGTAAAATCCAACTGTTGCCCCTCTATAGTCACTTTAAATGCATCAATATCTATTTTAATTCCGTTTATATCAATAATATCTTTTTGTGGTTGTCGACGTAGCACGGCTCGTATACGAGCAAATAATTCTTCTATTTCGAATGGTTTAACGATATAATCATCGGCACCATAGTCTAAGCCTGTTACCTTATCATATGTATCACTCTTTGCCGTAATAATTATGATTGGTGTACTTTGTTGTTGACGTACGCGACGACATATTTCTAAACCATTAATATGAGGTAACATTAAATCTAGTATGATTAAATCATAGTTATTAGTAAGTGCTTTATCTAGACCAGATTGGCCGTCATATTCAATATCTACATTATAATTATCATGAGTTAATTCTAACTCTAAGAAACGAGCCAAATTTTGTTCATCTTCAACAATTAATATATTTGTCATTGTTTAAAACACCTCTTATTTAAATGTGAAAATAGATAGACCTATATATGTATAATAGAATGTTATTAATCCTAAAAAATGAGTTAATTATCACTCAAAATCGCCAATTTATAATTTATTCTGACAAAATGTTTAACTAAAAAGGTTAATTTTAAATGAAATTAAGACATTAATAATTTGTGCTTATGTCCAACTTCTTCTTTTATAGTTAACCTTGCCGGGTTGAGACGACGAAATCTTGGAGATTTCATTAGATATCTATCCCACTCCCTAGATTTCTGTTTTACTCTCTAGAGTGTTGTCTTGTTCCCGACCATTTTAAGCTATTTTGCATAGACTATATTTTATCACATAAAGACTTAAAAATAAGTGTTTCTAGTGAAATGATATGACAGTTTAAAGAAGTATAAGACATGAAAGCTTTAAAAAATAAAATTTAATTGAGAATTTTTCGCATTTATAATTGACAATGATTCTCATTGATGTATAATAATATTTGAAAATGATTATCAATACCGACTAAGACAATTCCCCCCATATATATTTCGTTCTTAAAGGATTGATCATTTTCAAGTTATTCCCCTTTTATATGCCCGTAAAAGACTAACGTTAAAGTTTCAAATTAACTTTGAACGTTTTAATTAAAGCAGTGAATCTAATGCCGAGATTCACTGCTTTTTTATATGTTTATCAATAAACGATTGATACATATAAAAAAAGAGACTAAAACATTGTGTGAAAATGTCTCAGCCTCACTCGCATAAAATCTTTTAACTTGATGAAGGATACAATTGCTTTTTCAAAATTAAAGTTGAAAGCACAATACAAAATGCTCCACCAATAATTCCTGCAATTACATCAGTTGGATAGTGTACGCCTAAATATACTCTAGAGATAGAGATGAGCATAATAAAGAGTGCACAAAGCCCAATTAATACACCTTTATAACTTCCTGACATTTGTCGATTAGCTATAAATATAGCACTACCAAAGAATGAGGTTGAACCCATTGCATGACCACTAGGAAAACTAAATCCTGTGATATCAATAAGACGCAATAAAGTAGGACGTTCACGGTCAAAGATATTTTTTAACACGGGATTAATAATACTAGATAAAATCATTACAATTACAAAAAATAAGGTTTCGATTCTATATTTTTTAAGCATTAAATAGGCTACAAGCATTAGTGATAAACACACCATAGCCCATACTTCGCCGATTTTAGTAGCACCTAGTAAGATTGAAGTCGTTATAAAGCTCTCTGAAGAGTATATAAATTCATAAACTTCATTATCTATCCATTTGCCCAATCGTGATTCGTGAAAAAAGGCAATAATTCCAAATATTAATGTAAAAACAATAAGTAAGGTAATACGCTTTGTACGATTCATTGCTTGCGCCTCCCAAGCTTATAAAGCATCTTTTAAAATTTTATTGAATAAATCTTCTTTTGTATAACTTTCTTTGTAGGTTTGCATTTGTTTAATTATAGCGTCACGGTTAGTTTCTATGTCTTTTAATTGCTCTAATAATTTAATTTCAGTTAATTGATCTTCAGGAATGAATCTTCCATAACCTTTAGATTCGAAATTTTTAGCGTTATCAATTTGGTCGCCACGAGATTGATCTAAACCTAAAGGAATTAGCAACATAGGTATGCGTAATGTTAAAAATTCATAGATTGCATTGGAACCAGCACGACTAACTACAGTATTTGTAATTGCTAATAAGTCTGTAAGTTCCTCTTTAACAAATTCATATTGAACATATCCTTTTTGATCGTAAGAGTTGTCTACTAAACCATGACCTGTTAGATGAATGATTTGGTATTCATGTAATAATGCTTCTAAATTTTCGCGTATAGCTTCATTTAATTTTTTACTACCTAAGCTACCACCCATAACTAGTAAAACTTTTTTAGAATTATTAAAACCAGTCAGTTGAAAACCTCGCTCTTTATGACCTTCTTTTAAATCTTCACGAATTGTAGCGCCTACAAAATCAGCTTTTTCCTGTGGCAGATACTTTAATGTATCTTCAAAGGTGGTATAGATTTTTTTAGCAAATTTTAATGAAATTTTATTTGCTAGACCTGGGGTTAAATCAGATTCGTGAATAATCGTAGGAATATTTAAAGAACGTGCAGCTACTACAACTGGTACTGAAACGAACCCACCTTTAGAAAATAATATATCGGGCTTTTCGCGTTTAAGTACCTTGCGCGCATCAAGTACACCTTTTAATACTTTAAATATATCCTTTGCATTATCAAAAGATAAATATCTACGTAATTTACCGCTAGATATAGGATGATATTTAACATTAGGTAGTTGAGTTTCTATCATTTCACGTTCAATACCTTCTTTAGATCCAATATAGAACGCTTCGTGTCCTTTTTCGGTAGCAGTTGGTATTAGACTTAAGTTTACCGAAACATGTCCAACTGTACCGCCACCGGTAAATGCTATTTTAGACATAGTTATTAACCTCTATTCTTATATGTTTTTATAGTATGCATAGAAAGGTGCGCCTCTATCAAATGGATGATAGTCTATTTCTGTCTCGCCGACCTTTTCAAAACCAAATTTCTCAAAAAGACCTTGAGCAGGTTTATTTAAAGCAAATGTATCAGTTAATATAACATGGATGCCATGCTCTTCAGCTAAATTGACTGCGAAGTCGAAAAGTTGAGTAGCTGCACCTTTATAATTTTGTGAACCAGCTAATCTATGAATAACATAAGCGCCTTCTCTATCAACTGGCCATTCTAAATCATCATACCATTCTGATTGTTGTTGGTCGACCACTATAAAACCATAAATTGTACTTTTTTCTTCTAACACATATAGTGTTTTAGCGTTGATATCTTCTTCAAAATGTTCAGTAACAGGATATTTATCATCCCATTGGTTATTATCAAATTCTTGCATTAATTCTTTTGCTTCTTGGACTAACGTTTCGATTTGAGAAATGTCCTCCATAGTACCTAATCTAATCATTTGTTTAAATACACCTCTTTACTTTATTTAAGTTTATCTAATAATTTATCCAATACTGTATCTTCTTTGTTAGATTTTTCAACTAATAACTGTGTGAATTTTTCATTAGTTTTAGTATCAAATTTACCGTTTGTTGTTAAACTATGATCAGTTTGGAATTGCTTAATAGCTTGTTCTAAATCTGTATCAAATTGATTAGACTCGTCATTAGTGTGATACCCTAGAGCGTCTAAACCTATTTTTATTGATTTAATATTTTTATTACTGTCACCGACTGAATAAGTTTTATCAGTTGGAATGACACTTATAGATTGATATTTAGGAGAACTAATTTTAACATCTGGTTGAATTCCTTTACCATGAATATAATGGCCATCAGGAGTTAACCATTTCATTTGCGTATATTTTAATAATGAGCCGTCTTTAAATTCACGTGTCGTTTGGACTATGCCTTTACCAAATGTTTTAGAGCCATATACTTTCGCTTTATTGTAATCTTTCATAGCCCCAGTAAAGACTTCAGAAGCACTTGCAGAACCTTCATTAACTAATATACTCACTTTCATATCTTTCGCTTCTTTTAATGAGTTGTTAGAAGTCGTAATAGGCTCTGTATCATCGCCTTTTTTAAGCTTAACGACTGTTTGATTTTTATCTATAAAGATATTAGCCATATTTACAGCTTCATCTAATAGTCCGCCTGGATTATTTCTTAAATCTAGTACAATATCACGAACACCATCTTTGTGTGCTTTAATAATAGAGGATTTTAATTCTCCGGCAGTATTTTCTTGGAACTTATTAATTGTAAATACGCCAACGTTATTTTTCTTTTTATATTCAACGCTCTTAACATGAATCTTACCACGTTTAATATCAATATCTTTTTCTTGAGAACCACGTTTAATAGTAAGTGTTACTGTTGTACCTTCTTTACCCCTTACCATTTTAACGATTTGATCTAATGGTTTATTTTTAGTGGATTTACCATTCACTTTAGTAACTAGGTCTTTTGGTTTAATACCAGCTTTTTCAGCAGGAGAATCTTTCATAGGGCTTGTAATCATAATTTGTTTATCTTTCTTTTGCATTTCTGCGCCTATTCCTACGAAATCACCAGACACATCTTCGTTAAAACTTTTAGTTTTATCTTTCGTCATATATTCTGAATATGGATCATCTAATTCTTTAACCATACCGTCAATAGCGGCTTCTGTTAATTTATCAGCATTTTGCTTTTTATAATAATCATTGTTCAAAGTTTTATAAGCATATTCTATTTTTTTCATTTCTTTAGCTTCACTTTTAGTTAATCCGCTAATTTTGTGACTAATCCCTATGGTAGCTGCGACTGTTATCCCAACTGTAATAAGAATAGTAACTAATAATAATATTATGAATTGCCATACTTTTAAACGAAATTTTTTACTTGATGGTGACGTTTTTTTCGGTTCAGCTGTATTCATATTATTATATTCTTCAGATTTATTACTCATAAAACCACTTCCTCTTGTAACCTCTATGTATTTATATTGATTGATCTCGAAAAGATATTACTAGTATGTCTTTATTTTAAATTAAACGCAACTTATAAGGGATGATTATGTAGACGCAACATAAAAGCTGAGACGTTAAGGGTCTCAGCTTTTATCTTAACTTAGAATTTTAACCATTCTTGGTATTCAGCATATAAATCATCAAAGATAGACATTGGTAACGTAATATCACTTTGCATTTCAATATAATCGGATAGTTCGTTAAAATCACTCTCATACTTAGGAAACGATAAATCGTTAAAAATTTCTTCTGCTAGTTCCCCTTTACTATCTTTGCGACCTCTTGCAGTTAAAGCAAATTGATAAAATGAATGGTCTTTCATTAGCTCATTGTCACATCAACAATTTTAGTTTCACCTTTGATAACAGCTTGTGCATCATTGATATAAATAGATTCAGTTTGATCAGAATTTGTAATAATAACTGGTGAAATAACATCTTTGGCGTTATTTCTAATAAATTCTAAATCAAATTTAAGAAGCGGATCACCGACTTGAACCGTATCTCCACTATTCACTAAAATTTCAAAACCTTCTCCATCTAATTGAACAGTATCTAGTCCAATGTGTACTAAAAGTTCTAAACCATTATCTGCTTTTAATCCAATCGCGTGTTTAGTTGGGAAGACATTATCAACTTTACCTTCTATAGGTGATACGACTTCGCCTTCAGTAGGATTAATTCCAAAGCCTTCGCCCATCATTTTTTGGGCAAAAACTGGGTCTGGAATTTCTTCGATATTTACATATTTACCTGTAATTGGTGCATAAATTTCAATATTTTTATCTACTTCTTTGCCTTTTCCAAATAATTTTTTAAACATTAGCTGTCACTCCTATTTTTCAAAGTATGGTATTAAATCGCCATATCCAAGTTCTTCTAATTTCTCATATGGAATAAATTGTATAGCTGCCGAATTGATACAGTAGCGTAAGCCCCCTTGATCTTTAGGACCATCATTAAACACATGACCTAAGTGGCTATTGGCACTTTCTGATCTGACCTCGGTTCTAACCATTCCAAACGTTTTATCCACAAGTTCGATTATTTCATCATCATCAATAGCTTTTGAAAAACTTGGCCATCCGCAATCTGATTCAAATTTTTCTTCAGATGTGAAAAGTGGTTTGCCTGAAATTTTATCGACATAAATGCCTTTATCAAAATGATTCCAATATTCATTTTGAAATGGTGGTTCTGTACCATTCTCTTGCGTTACTAAATATTCCATTTCATTTAATTCATTTTTATTTTTTTTAATCATTTTGAGTCCCCCAATGTGATTCGATAAATGCTTTGCGGCCTGACCCACGTTGATATTGTTCGTAATGCATTGGATTTTTCTTATAATAGTCTTGGTGATAATCTTCAGCTGGGTAAAAGTTTTTATAAGGAAGAATAGGTGTTACAACAGGTTTATTGAACACTCCCTCTTCATTAAGTTGTTGAATCTTTAGTTCAGCAGCCTTTTTTTGATGTTCATCATGATAAAAAATGGCTGGTTCATAGCTTTCGCCTCTATCGAAGAATTGCCCACTGTTGTCAGTTGGGTCAAATGTTTTAAAATAGACGTCTAAAATATTTTCGAAAGAAGTGATTTCTGAATTATAAGTAATTTGAACTGCCTCTCTATGACCAGTTTGATTAGTACAAACTTGCTCATAAGTAGGGTTTTCTACATGTCCACCACTATAACCAGACACTACATTTTCAATTCCTGGATAAGATGTAAAAGGTTTTACTAAACACCAAAAGCATCCTCCTGCGAATGTTGCATAAGCCATATGATTACCTCCTCTATCATTACTTAAATTTACGATATTATTAGCTTAATTTAAAGTAATTTACTCAGCCATGTCTCGTAACTCCCAAGTAAGCATAGATAAAAGTGAATTATTTTGTTTCTCTAACTACGACTAGACCAATAGCACCTTGCCCAGTATGAGTAGTCACAACTGGTGTGGTTACATTAACGTCATACTCGTGTTTACCGAAAGCGTCATCAAATTGAGCTTTAAGTTTGTCTACAAACTCAAGTACATTCGCATGTGCTACGCCAATTGATTTAATCTTGTGTTTGTCTATAAATTCTGAAATCTCTTTTTTTAAATATTGAATACTTGAGTTTTGTGTACGTGAATTATGAACAATTTCAAGATAGCCATCTTCAAGTGTACCAATAGGCTTAATTTTCATAATGTTGCCAATGAAACCTTTCGTCTTACTAATTCGTCCACCCTTAATTAATTGATTTAATTGGCCAATCACTACAAATAATTTAATATTTTTTTGTAAT
The DNA here is from genome assembly GCF_002902625.1 of Staphylococcus devriesei. Classification (GTDB taxonomy): domain Bacteria; phylum Bacillota; class Bacilli; order Staphylococcales; family Staphylococcaceae; genus Staphylococcus; species Staphylococcus devriesei. The sequence continues at coordinate 37,649 of NZ_PPRG01000014.1, read as the reverse complement.
TCTTGGATTTTAGCAACAATCTCATTTGTTGAAAGATTAGTGTTTACTAATTCGACTAATCGTTGAATTTGATAACCTAACCCAAATGAGATGGATTTAGAATCGATGACTGTAACATTAGCCGCCACCATATCACTCGCTTGAAGCGCAGTCTGGTAAGTGCCACTAAGACCAGAAGACATATGAATACTAATAATTTCAACATCTTCTTGGCCTAATCGTTCATATAGTTCAATGAATTTGCCTATAGGCGGTTGACTTGTTTTAACATCTGCATCTTCTTCTATTCTTTGAATATAATCTTTAGATGAAATATCAATTTGGTCTACGTACGATTGTCCGTCGATAGTTAAACTTAAAGGGACAACATGTATATTGTGCTGCGTTAAATAGTCTTGTGATAAATCCGATGTAGAATCAGTCACAATTATTTGTTTAGTCATAACTGCCTCCGCTTAATAATTTATTTTTATTTATTTTCTTACAAGATGTAAAAATGTATGTGGAATTTTATTTTTTTCATCTAATTGACCTTCTTCTGAGGAAGCGACTTCCCAATCTTCAAATGTGTATGATGGGAAGAATGTGTCGCCTTGATGTTTACCTTCAACAACAGTGATGTACATATCATCCACCTTATCTATCATCTCTTCAAAAAGTGTTTGTCCCCCAAATATAAAGATATGACCTTCTAACTCGTAAATTTCATCAAGTGAATGAATAACATCTACTCCTTCTACATTAAAAGAAGTGTCATGAGTTAAAACGACATTTCTTCTGTTAGGTAGTGGTTTACCAATTGATTCAAAGGTTCTTCTTCCCATTACTAAAGTATTACCGGTAGAAAGTTTCTTTACATGTTTTAAATCGTTAGGTAAATGCCAAGGCAACGCGTTATTATAACCAATCACTCGTTGTTGGTCATGTGCTACTAAAATTGATAAAGTCATTATCTTACCTCCAGTTTTTATATTTGAGTATATTTATATAAAATAAAAAAGATTATACTGCTATAGGTGCTTTAATTGATGGATGAGATTCATAATTTACTATTTCTAAATCTTCGTAATTAACATCAAAAATAGATGCATCTGTATTAATCTTTAAAATCGGCGGAGTAAAACTATCTCTAGATAGTTGTGTTTGAATAGCCTCAATGTGATTTGAGTAAATATGAGCATCGCCAAACGTGTGGATGAACTCTCCAACCTCAAGATTACATTCTTTTGCGATAAGATGAGTTAGAAGTGCGTAACTAGCAATATTGAATGGAACACCTAGAAAAATATCGGCACTACGTTGATAGAGTTGGCAACTTAACTTACCCTCTTGAACATAGAATTGAAACATTGTGTGGCAAGGAGGTAAAGCCATGGTATCAATTTCTGTAGGGTTCCATGCCGATACAATATGTCGACGAGAGTTTGGATTTTCTTTGATTTGTTGAATTACAGTTTTAAGTTGATCAAAGTGATTACCTTCTTTATCTACCCAATCACGCCATTGCTTACCATAAACATTCCCTAAATCACCGTATTTTTTCGCAAATTTATCATCATTTAGGATTTGTTGTTTGAACTTTTTCATCTCTTCTTTATAAAGCTCATTAAAAGCTTCATCTTGGAGAGCTCTATGCCCAAAATTATTCATATCTGGACCTTTGTAATCATTTGATTGAATATACTTTTCGAAAGCCCACTCATTCCAAATATTATTATTGTATTTAAGTAAGTACTGAATATTCGTATCACCTTTTATAAACCACAATAATTCAGTAGCGATTAGTTTAAACGATACCTTTTTAGTAGTTAGTAAAGGAAAGCCTTTAGACAAATCGAATCTTAACTGATGACCAAATTTTGAAATCGTACCTGTATGTGTTCTATCATCACGTTGTCTGCCAAGCTCTAAAATCTCTTTGCATAAACTATGATACGCTGAATCAAATGGATTTAGCATATTTTCATCTCCTAGAATTATTTATATTAGTTTTCATTATACTAGAAAACTGATACTTATAAAATTAAATGTAGGTCAAATTCTTAATTTTAAAGAAGATATAAGAATGCCTAACTATAATCTATCATTAAATTTAATGAATTATAGTTAGGCATTAAGTTGAGAAGATATGAAATATTACTATTTTAAATAAGGTTATGATTTAGCAATTTTCATCAAATGCGTCTTTAATATCCATACAGATATCTTGGATGTCACGTCCTTCAATATGTTCACGAGGGATAAAATGTTTTAATTCAGTCCCTTTGAATAATGCATATGAAGGGCTTGATGGTACTTGTTGAATATATTCACGCATTGTTTGCGTTGCCTCTTTATCTTGTCCAGCAAATACTGTAATTTTATGTGTTGGTTTTTTTTCATTTTGTTCGGCAACTGCCACAGCGGCTGGACGCGCTAAGCCAGCAGCACAACCACATGTTGAATTGATAACTACGAAAGTCGTATCACCCTCATTTACATTATTCATGTAATTAGATACATCTTCGCTTGTTTCTAAGCTCTCAAAGCCATTGTCAGTTAGTTCTGCACGCATTTGTTGCGCTAATTCATGCATATATTGTTCATATGGATTCATATTTATTACTCTCCTATTTTAATTAACTTATTTGTTTTCAATAGTTTTATTTCGATTGGCTATTTGTTTCCATACAGAACCTAGAGCTTCATCTCCATTTTCAATGCGAGAAATAGCCATTTCAATTTGTAATTTCACTTCATATGCAGGGTCATCTACGTGTGATTTTAAAGCATTTAGCTGAGCTTTACCACCTTCATCAAAAATAAACATTGCCGCTCTCCAACGAACGATTTTTTGAGGATCATCAAGCGCTTTTTCCATTTCTGGTAAGGCCTCTTTGAAACCTAAATCACTAAGACAATCACCTGCAGTACGTCTTACAGCTGCACTTTTATCATTTAAGCCTTCGTACAAGTATGGAAGCACTTCTTTAGTTTCAATCATGCCTAATAAAACAACTGCTTGACGTCTAAGCGGTGTCTTATCTTCTTTTAAAGCTTGTTGTAGTAATGGCGTATCGCTCATAGTAGGCGTTGGAAATTCTTTTAGCATCCGTAAACGTGCTTTCCAATTAGTTGTTTCATTATATTCTTCTAAAGTGACGTGTTTATAATGTTGTTGAGGTACGGTAATATCTTGAGACAAAGCTATATTGACTAATTCTTCAATTCTATGAGTAGGATACAAAGCTGTTACTTCCTCATATACCTCATTCATAACTTGTTCAAGGTCGCCGTAGCGAACGCCTAAATCTTGCCACTTACGTAAAAATACAATATTGTCGCCTTCTTTTTGTGCTTTTAGCATACTATCAACATACACATCAGGTAGTTGCTTACGTTGCTCTTCAGTTGAAGAAGTTAGTTTGATTTGATAAGGGATATCTTTGAACGTTAAAACCTCAGCTTTAATTTCTCCAAAACGATCATCAGGTTGATAAGATTCTAGAGAAGTATCATCCTTATTTAGTGTAGATGTTATGTCAGGTAATACCTCTTCCCAGTTAGCTTTAGGTTGCTTATCGATAGCTAAGAAGTCCATGACGTAAAAAATAGATTTTACACCCTTAAGTGCTAGTAAATCATTAATGAAATTAGGATGTTCTGTACTAGCTTCAGTGTAAGTATTAGACTTATTATCTTCTCTTTTTTCTGATAATACTATTTTCATGGTATTTGGACTTGGCGTTGGTTCGACACGTAAAATTTCCATACGCTCCCCCTTTCTAGATTAAGATATTATTCGAAAGTGGATTGGATTTTAGGTAGTAAGTCATCCCAGTTTGCGTCATCATTTTTATCTACTGAGATAAAATCCATAACATAAAAAACTGACTTTACACCTTCAATTTCAAATAATCGGTTAATAAAATCAGGTTGTCCCTCTTTAGCAGAAGTAAACGTGTTAGATTTATTATCTTCTCTTTTTGCATTTAAATTAATCTTCATTGTATTATGATTAGGTGTTTCTTCGATTGATACGATTTGCATATTCAATTACCTCCTATTGAAGTTCATTTCCTAATTGTTTAATCTGTTTGCCAATTGAACATTCAGAAATACAAAAGTGATGTGCTTGTGTCTTACCTTCAGTTTTTCTAATGTGTGTTTTTAGTAAACAGTTATTGCAATAAGTATTCATTAAATCATCAATTTTATCAATTGCTTTTTGTTCGGAATGTGTAAGTATAACAGTCACTCCTTATACACAATTTCGTTAATTATAAGCACGGAATTATTATAACTTACTTTGTATTTATTTTGAAATAATAGAGAACGGAACAGAAATCTAGGGAGCAGGACAGAAATCTAATGTAATTTTCAAGATTTCGTCGTCCTGCCCCGGCAAGGTTGACTAGGGATGAAGAAAGTGAGATTCGAACGCATCTTTATCTCAGCCAACTATTGCCTAATCATATAGATTTGGAAGTTATAGTTGTGCTCATCGTTCGGTTCTGCTCAAATCCTAAACACTTTTTTCAGTCTCTCTTAGCTTTTCAATTACTATGAGGCCTCTTGCAACAAGATAACTTTTAATATAAAATGAATAAGTTGTTTTGCGGTTTCTAAACACCCGCACTATCAAAATTTAGGAGGATAATCATGTATAATGAGATTTTTGGAGTAGCTACATTTTTAGTTACTTTTATTTTAATGGTTTTAATGTTTCGTTGTTTTGGTAAACATGGCTTGCTTGCTTGGGTAGCAATCGGTACGGTTATTGCGAATATTCAAGTAATAAAAACTGTAGATATTTTTGGTATTTCAGCTACATTAGGTAATGTAATGTTTGCTTCGATTTATCTAGCGACAGATATTTTAAATGATATTTATGGACGTAAGGTGGCAAAACGTGCAGTTTGGTTAGGATTTTCATCTACGTTAGTAATGATTATCGTAATGCAAATGTCACTGCATTTTATACCAGCCCCTGAAGATATGGCGCAAAAGTCACTTTCAACTATTTTTGATCTTGTCCCTAGAATAGCACTTGGTTCTATCGTTGCTTACATTATTGGTCAACACGTGGATGTATTTATATTTTCAGCAATTAAGAAGATATTTAATTCAGATAAGACATTTATTATTAGAGCTTATGGTAGTACTATCTTAAGTTCAATTATAGATACTGCGTTATTTGTCACTATTGCATTTGTTGGCACATTACCGGCAACTGTAGTGTTCCAAATCTTTATCACAACATATTTCCTTAAATTACTGTCAACTATATTTAATGTTCCATTTGGATATATTGCCAAATCGATGTATCGTAAGGGACATATTCATAAACTAGACGAAGGATATTAATTAGTTGTAAGATTGTGACATTATTTACCGATGTCCGCACGCGCAAAGTGTTAATGTCTCTTTCTCATTTTATTATTAGAATAAATCTACTTTTCGAAAAGGTGTTATAATATGGCGAAAATTTATTTTGATGCAGCATCGAGTGGTAATCCTGGTATAAGCACATGTGGGATAGTTATTAAAGAAGATAATATGAAACATACTTTTACCCATGAGTTAGGTATATTAGACAATCATAGCGCGGAATGGGCTGCACTTATCCATGCGCTAGAACATGCCCGTGAATTAAACGTGACTAACGCTTTATTGTATACTGATTCCAAGTTAATTGAGGATAGCGTTAACCAGGGTTATGTTAAAAATATTCGCTTTAAGCCTTACTTTGAAAATATGGAAATTTTAGAACATAGTTTTGAATTAATGTTTGTAAAATGGGTCCCGCGTGATCAAAATAAAGAAGCAAACCAATTAGCACAACAATTTTTATATAAGATAACTAAGAAATAATTCTAAGCCATAAACAAAATGCTCTCATCAACGTTAAACGTTTGAATGAGAGCATTTTTATGTAGGTCGAATTACTTTTAAATTAATTTAATCAGCACTTGCTTAAAGATTCGATGAAATATATTTACCTGATATATATAATTCGTGTTCATTACAAATTGAAAGAATATGATTAAGCGAATGTGCATACGTCATTTCGTTATATAATTTGTCAGTATCAATTGGAACCTCTGTATAAATTTCGGCAAGTCGCTTAGAAAGTATTAAATTTTCTTTATCATTGTTAATCTTTTTTTGTTGTGCCGGTGTAAGTTGATCTAGATTTTCAAGAACATTGTCCACACTTCCGTAAGTTTGAATTAACTTAAGCGCTGTCTTTTCCCCGATTCCTTTTACACCAGGATAACCATCGGCTGAATCCCCCATAAATGCTTTAATATCAATGAGTTGAAGCGGATTTAATTCATATTCTTCAATAAATCTAGAAAGTGTATAACGGTTATAAATAGTAAATCCTTTTTTGATTAACCAAACTTCTACATTATCATTGATACATTGTAATATATCTTTATCCCCCGTGATAATATGAACTTCATTATCAGCTGAATAAGCTTTGGCTAAAGTTCCTATCACATCATCAGCTTCATAATTAGTAACGCCTACGTTCACGAAACCAAATTGTTCTGATATTTCTTTTACATAATCAAACTGAGGAATAAGCTCAACAGGTGGTGCAACTCGATTCTGTTTATACATGTCATACATTTCATTTCTGAAAGTATCTTGCCTCATATCCCAACATACTGCTACATGGCTTGGATTAATTTCTTTAATTGCTGTGAAAATATGACGTACGAATCCTTGAATTCCATTGGTAGGTATGCCTTCTGAATTGTACATAAATTGGTTGTGTAAGCTAGTGGCGTAAAAATGTCTGAATAGTAACGCCATGCCATCTACTAATAGGATACGTTGTGTCATTTAATGTGCCTTCTTTCTATTTTATTAAAGCGTTTAAATCTTTATTAACATCTTGTAGTTGTTGAATTAAAGAATCATCCATATTAAATGAAAGTAAATCATTGATTTGTTCTTGGATATCATGTTCGATATCAATAAATTGTTCCTCAGCTTCTGCAGTTAATTTTGCTACAAAGTCTATTAAAGCTTGTCTGAGTTCGCCTAGTTGATTTTGTAATAACTCAAGTGTATTTTGACTAATTATTTCTTGTATTTCGCGTTGAGAATTAGGATTTAGAATCTTTCTTTTAGTAAGTTGCTTTGGTAATGCTGCCATTAAATCATTTAAATCAATTCGTAAGTATGCTGTATCACCGAATTTAGGTTTAATTTCAAAATCTGGGTGTACGAGTACATGTAATTGATTTAATTTTTTTAGAGTAGGTGCAATTTGTTCATTTAACTGTTGATTAAAGTATTTTTTAATTCTTTCAATCAATAAACTTTGTTCTAAATATAATCGTTGATGAATCTGATCTAAGAATGCTTTAGAAGAAATTTTCTTTTCAGCATTAAAGTCATTGTTTTGAGTCATTTGGCTGTTATATATACTTTTAACGTCATCTAACAATTGAAGTTTTAAACGTTTATTTAAATGATAGATTTGATCTTCTACTTCATTTGTCGTGTGCTGTTCACTAGTAAAAAGTAATTGATTAGATAAACGTTGCTTATTCTTATAAGCGTTTAATTTATTTTGACGTTCAGTAATTTGTTCCCTATTATGATGGAATTCATTAATCATTTGATTGAATGATTGACTCATTTGTTCGAGTTGACTAATCATTTGTTGTTCTAAAATTGTTTTAGAGTCTATCTCTACAAATTGTTGGATACTTGAACGTAATTCATTGATACCCTCATCACTGTCTTGTAACGCACGTCTGCTAGAAACACCAAATATATCTGAATTTAAATTTGCTTGGTTTAAAGCATCCTTAACATAGTATTTAACAGCATTTAAATCATTTTCATTTTCTGCTAAATCTATAGCATTGATAACCATTTTGAAAGCTTGATTTTCGTTCAGTTGATTCATATCTTTCATATGTTCGATAAACGCTTTATCGTTATCTGTAAATGAATGATTGAAATAACTCACATATAAAATTAAATCAGAAGAAGTTAGAATTTGTTCTGTCTCATTTGTATGACGCTGGTTATTTGAATGTAATCCTAATGAATCGACAATGATTTTACCTTTTAACCATTCTATTGGTAAGTGAAGATGTACTCTTTTAACAAACGTAGCGTATTCATCTTTAGCGCTCCATTTCTTAACTTCTTCTTGAGAAATAGTGTGGGTAACCCCTTGCTCTAACATATCGTTATACATAATGTAATGTTTTTTCACTGCACTAATAAAAGCTAGTTGATTTTTTTCTAATTTTTGTTTAAGCGCATCTACGTCACTATTGATAAATGTTTCTAAAGAATCGTAAGAAATATTATAATATTCAACCATTTGATTTAATTCATTAATTAATTGTTCCTTAGTCTTTAGTGTGATTTTACTATTGTCTCCATAAGATAATTCTGTAGTAGCAGCCGTGGTAGGATTAGGAGAACTTACTAAATATTGACCGCCTAATAATGCGTTAATTAAGCTACTTTTCCCAGCACTAAATGTTCCGAATACACCTATTTTAATCACTTTATTATCAAGACGTTGTAACGTTTCTTCAATATCACTTTTTGTTCTTTCAAAAAGTGGAACAGGTTTAACTATATCTAATGCCGCTCGAATATCTACTTCTTGTTTTGAACTTGCACTTTCAGTACTAGCAGATGTATCATCTGCGTAGTTATTAATAACAGCACCTTCACTTAATTCATAATTTGCTTCAGTTCTACCGATTAATTTATCGAGTGAATCTTCCATATGAATATAATAATGTTGATAATTTTGAGTAGTTAAAGATTCTCTTAAATTCTTAATTTCGATAAAACGTTCATACACTTGCAAATCTTCATTTTCAGTTGTAGACAGTTCATTTGCTTGCGTATTATTTATCACTTTTTCGAATAAAGGATTAGATTGTTTTTCAACGTAGTTACTAATCGCCTTTAATACATCATCACTAAAAGTTAAAACATAAGTATTGCTTATATTAGTTTGTGGTTGATATATGCTTGAAATTAAGTCGCTACTGATTTCATAGTGTTGATTTAAAATTTCATTATTAACTTTCGTGTTATTGATAAAACGTGTTAGAAACGACATATCTTCTCTTAAAGGTTGACGCACTTGTTGGTTTACTTTGTCTTGTAGTTTTTCAGTTACTACTTTTAGACGATTTTGCTGTTCTTCTTCTTTTTTCTTTTTCTTGTTAAATAACCCGCCTACTTTAAATTCAGAGGACATACTTTCTAAGTATGAACGAATATCTTCGCGCATGTCATGCGTCATAATATAAGCATTCTCTAAAATGTCTTTACGTTTTTGTTTTAAAAAGCTAAATAATTGGTCAGGGTTATTTAGTAATTGAGCTTCTTCGCTAATTGCTTGATTTTGATTAAATTGAGCATAGGCTTGTTCAAATTCATTTTCATTTATATTTAATTGATCGAGTATATCTTGGAGTTCGTTTTGAATATATCCTAATTGAGCTTCAGTTATGAACTTTACAGTACGATTCACATAGTCCTTTATAGACTCACGTTGACAATCTTTTTCGACTAAATAGTCTGATAATTGTTGGAGTTCATTATCAGGATGATCGAACTTAGAGACGTAAAAAATTCTTGTTAAATCGATATCCCAGTCATTAATGGATTGATTGACACTTTCTTTAAAAGTTTGAAAAGTAATTTCATCTTCATTATGTTTATCAATTTGATTAATAACAAATATGACTGGAATACCAATGTCATTCATACGTTTCATAAATTGAAAATTTAGTGCAGATTGTACATGGTTATAATCTACCGTATAAAAGAGAATGTTACTCGTATACATGAATTGTTCTGTTGTTATTTGATGTGTAGCAACGTTAGAATCAATACCTGGCGTATCTTGTAATGTAAACCCTTTATGAAACTTAGTAGATGGGAATTTAATTTCCACAGATTCAACATCTACATTTAAACGGTTCATTTGTTTCACTTCGTCGTAGGTTTTTAATTTGGTATACTGTTGGTTTTCTAAATTAGCGATAATCTCTTTTTCATCTGATACAGAGACTATAGCTGTATTACTTGTGGTAGGCACTGGAGAACTAGGCAGAATATCCTGTTCTAGCAATAAATTTATAAGTGTTGATTTACCAGCTGAAAAGTGACCCACTAGTGAAACAGTATATTGATTTAAATAAACTTTTTTAATCACTTGATTGATTGTATGTATTAAAGCGGTGTTATTGGATTTTTCTACTTCTTTTTTTAATTTATATAAAATATCTAATTGTTCATGATTTGTCATACTTCTATCCCCTTTATTCAATCATTCTAAATACAATAAAAATTAACCTTGTGTTTTCTTCATGATTGCAAATTTACAGGCTAATTAATCATGTAATAATGGACTAAATAAAAATTTTACACAATTATGCCTTTTATTTTAGTCACTATTGTTGTAAAAGAATTAAAATACTAATCAATTTTACTTGAGAGATTTTTAATTCTTATAGTTAGAATGGTAAAATCAAAGCCTTCACCCTTGTTTGATTTTGTTGGTTAAATTTTATCATATTGGGGGGATGAAACAAATATATAGATTCCTAGTTAAACCAAGCAGGTTTGTCACCGTCAGTATTAGGTTTATTAACGCCAATATTCTGTTTTGAATATAGCTCAGGATTTTTAGCAATTCGGACAGCCAAATTGGCAACGCTACGTCTTGAAACTTCTGTCCCTTTAAATTCTGAGTTTTTATCAGTTACTTCATAATCGGTTTCATTTTTAAAAGTTAACCAAGCTGGACGAATGATAGTGTAATCTATGTTAGAATCTTCGATAATATCACTCGCTTTACGATATTTTATTAATTTATCGCCAAATTGCTCTTTATTAAATTCATTAAACTTCGTTGGTAATTCATCATAAATACCTGGAGCAGCGATAAATATTAAACGTTGAACATTTTTATTATTCATAGCATCTATAATTGCTCTAGCTTCGATATCCAATGATCCTGATAAGCTAGCAAAAACGATATCCACATTATTTAATGCTTGTTCTAAATCCTCAACATTTTTAGCGTCACCTTCATAAACAGTTATTCTGTTTGAGGCATAGTCTGGTAGACGATGTGCATTTCTTAAAAATAAATCAACATTAAAATTAGAATCTTCTAGAAATATTTTAGTAGCCTCCATTGAGACTTTTCCGTTAGCACCAATAATTAAAATAGTTTGCATTTTTTTCTCTCCCAACTAAGATGTGATATTGAGTTATGATATATAATGAAACACTCTTAATACTACTTTACATCAGTAATATTAAGAGTGCTAATAAATTGTTTAAATTAATTAAATATTATCTAATCAGTTAAGAAAAATTTACAAATTTAATAAAAAATATACTCAATATTTATTGTTATTAATCACGTGGTATTATATTTATTATTTGTTGAATCTTTCGCCCCAATATTGATAATAAGTACATTCAATATAACCATTAAATAATTTACGTCGTTTAGTGGCTTTTTTATTAACTAAATACTCAAATTCTTTGTTACTTGTAAGAATATAAGTTGAAAGATAAGGATGATTTTTCATTAATTTACCAATATAACGGTACATCTCTTCAACTTCTTCCCTATCACCAATACGTTCTCCGTATGGTGGGTTGCCCACAAGGGCTATCGGTTCTTCACTCTCAATAGTAAGTGTATTAACATCTTTAACGCTAAATTGAATAATATCGCCTAGGCCGACCTCTTCAGCGTTACGTTTGGCCATTTCTATCATTTCTGGATCGATATCTGAAGCATATACTTGCACGGGTTTATCATAATCAGCTTGTTTATCAGCTTCGTCACGCATTTCATCATAAATATTTGGGGGCATGACATTCCACTCTTCTGATACAAAGTCACGATTGAATCCTGGTGCGATATTTTGAGCAATAAGACATGCTTCGATAGCTATAGTTCCAGAACCACAGAAAGGATCGATAAATGGTGTATCGCCTTTCCAATTTGCCAAGCGAACTAGACTAGCAGCTAATGTTTCTTTGATAGGTGCCTCACCTTGCGCTAAGCGATAACCTCGTCTGTTCAAGCCAGAACCTGAAGTATCAATAGTTAATAAAACATTATCCTTTAATATAGAGACTTCCACAGGGTATTTTGCACCGCTTTCATTTAACCAACCTTTTTCGTTATATGCATGTTTTAAACGTTCAACAATCGCTTTTTTAGTAATCGCTTGGCAGTCAGGTACACTATACAACGTAGATTTAACACTACGTCCTTGAACAGGAAACTGACCTTCTTTATCTATAATATTTTCCCAAGGCAAGGATTTTGTTTGTTCGAAAAGTTCATCAAATGTTTTTGCCTCAAAACGACCTACAACGATTTTAATTCGGTCAGCTGTACGCAACCATAAATTACACTTTACAATTGCTTTAGCATCACCTTCGAAAAAAATACGGCCATTTTCAACTTGAGTTTCGTAACCAAGTTCTTGTATTTCTTTAGCGACAATCGCTTCTAAACCCATTGGACACACCGCAAGTAATTGAAACATCCACTTATCTCCTTTATTTACATTATTAGTTTTTATGTTAACAGAATTTGTTTTAATTATGTATATTTACAAAAAAGAAAAGCTCTCCCGTTAAGTGGAGAGCTAAACTAGTCATGATATTTCTGTAAGCCATGTTCTGTACCATTGTACTCATAACGTACACTAGTTGTACTGGTACGCAGGTGGTAACCATCTGTCTACAAATCTTTATTACAATGAATAAAGACGTCTCGTTTATACGTTGAATTCCGCTAAACAAGTGCTCCTACCTAATTTGGATTGCTCACTCGAGGGGTTTACCGCGTTCCACCCTTTATATTTCTATAAAGGCTACGTCACTGTGGCACTTTCAAACTATTCTAACCATATCCTAAGACTTAGGTTATTTCGTTGCCGTCAAATTAATGCCTTGATTTATTGTTTCATCAAGCACGAACACTACAGTCATCTCAGACTGTGTGAGCATGGACTTTCCTCTATATCTCTATAGCGATTACCCAAAATATCACTTTTGCGATTATAACACAGTTTTAAATACTATAACAGATAATTTCTAGACAATATATTTAACAAGGTAAATTAAGTACCGTTTTAAATATAGTCATGTTTTGAATCAACGTACCCTACTCTAATATTATTTACCAAAAACAGCTTTTTCAAGATTAGAAATTCTTTTTAAAATATCTACATTATTCGATGAACTTGAATTATTTGAAGAGAAAGATTTATTATCAGAAGGTCTTGATGTTGCAACCCTTAATCTTAATTCTTCAACTTCTTTTTTTAATTTGTTATTTTCTTCAGATAATTTTACAACTTTGTTATTCATATCTGCCATTTTTTGATAATCAGTAATAATATCATCTAAAAAAGCATCTACTTCTTCACGACGATAGCCACGGGCCATTGTTTTCTCGAAATCTTTTTCATAGATATCTTTTGCTGAAAGTTTTAAAGAAACATCTGCCATTTTTTCCACCTCATTCGAAACTTTGATATTGTTCCCACTGCAAGTCATTTATAAATTCAGTGAGTTCATCAAACGCCACAATATCACAAGTATAGTTTGTTTTTTTCATAAAATCAACTAACATCCTTTTGAAGAATTTAGGACTTCCCTCTTGCTCTTCATCATAGATTAGTAAAGACATATCGGAATGCTCTAACATAAATTGATCAGTTTGTTTAAACTGGTGTGGTCCTTCATATTCAGTATGATGCACACTTTCTATAAAATCGGCTTCTTGAGCTATTTTATTGTATTTAGCTTGATTCTGTTCGTTCCATTTTGAAGTATGCCCATAAAAAGGAGTAATGATTCCTAATTTTAAATCAGGATATAAGGCACGAAGTTCAATTACTACTTCAGCAGCCCAAAGCTCAATACCTATTTGTCCTTGAATTAATACCCACTCTAGCCCTTCATCTAAATATTGTTCTAATTTGTGCTTGATAAAAGCCTTTAGATAAGTTACTTCTGGTATATCTTCTTTAAAGATATTCAATTCAAAAGATTTATACCCTGTTACATACACCGTTTTCAAATTAAGAACCTCACTCTTCTTTACTACTTTGAAGTATATAATTTAAATCATAATTAACAGCTTTTAATTTTTCAGTAAATAGCTTTTTACTTGTCCTTTGAAAATGACAATCTACCGATAATTCTTTAAGAGAATTGATTAATAAATCAAATTTTTTGTTATTCATATATGGTAGATTGATAATTTCTTGTTTAAACTCAGTTAAATATTGTATTTTTTTATCGATGTGTTGTGTATAGGGATACACTGTTTCATAAAAATCAAAGTCTTGGTTTGTAATTTTTACTTCATTATAGCGTCTTTCTATGGTGGAAAGTTCAAGTAACATCTCATTAATAAGTTCATACATAAAGACGCCTCCTACTTGTCTATAATTTATCATAATTAAAAGGAAGCGTCATGTAGTTGTACTATCTTAAATTAAAGGAAATATTGTTTTAAGGGATAAAGCACGTTAAAATAAAGAAAGTTAATAATGAAAATAAGCGCCTAGATTAATTTGAATTATTTTTATTATTGTCTAATAATGGTTTGGCTCTCCTATCCTACATATTATAATGTTTTAATTTGTATGACTTTGGATGAATTAAGTAGAAAGGAATAATCCTCTATTTAATGATATAATGGTTGAGTTTCATTCTACTTTAGTTAACCAAACTAGCGTGGTGAATACAGTGAATTATCCTAATGGGAAACCTTTCAAGGGAAATACGACTAAGGCCGGAAGAAATACTTCTTCTACTTCTAGTAAGATAGAGTATGGTAGTCGTGGTATGTCCCTTGAAAAAGATATTGAATTATCGAATGATTTTTACTTAAAACATGGCAAAGCGGTTATTCATAAAAAACCCACGCCAGTACAAATCGTTAATGTTCATTATCCTAAACGAAGTAAGGCTGTTATAAATGAAGCCTATTTTCGTACTCCTTCAACGACTGACTACAATGGCGTTTATCAAGGCCATTATATTGATTTTGAAGCAAAAGAAACGAAGAACAAAACTTCTTTTCCTTTGAATAATATTCATGATCATCAGGTTGAACATATGAAAAACGCATATCTTCAAAATGGTATTGTATTTCTGTTAATAAGGTTCAAAACGCTTGATGAAATATATTTATTACCCTTTTCAAAATTTCAAAAATTTTGGGATAGATATAAAAATGAAGTAAAAAAATCAATAACAGTTGAAGAAATAAGAAAAAATAGTTACTATATTCCTTATCAATATCAACCAAGATTAGATTACCTCAAAGTTGTTGATAAGTTGATATTAGATGAAAGTGA
Organism: Staphylococcus devriesei; assembly: GCF_002902625.1. Taxonomy (GTDB): domain Bacteria; phylum Bacillota; class Bacilli; order Staphylococcales; family Staphylococcaceae; genus Staphylococcus; species Staphylococcus devriesei. The sequence goes on along the minus strand of NZ_PPRG01000014.1, from coordinate 22,251 downwards.
GGACCGCGTATGACGGAGAATAAAGGATCTTCTCAGCCGAAAAATGGTAAAAATGGGAAATCCAAAACAAAAAAGAATAAGAGTGTTAAAAGAACGATTATTAAAATAATAGGCTTTTTATTAATTGCTTTTATCGTATTAGCTCTATTAGGTATTTTATTATTTGCGTATTATGCTTGGAAAGCTCCAGCATTTACTGAATCGAAGTTACAAGACCCTAAACCGGCGGAAATTTATGACAAAAACGGTGATTTGGTTAAAAAATTAGATAACGGCGCAAGAAGAGAACATGTTGATTTAAAAGAAGTACCTAAAGACATGAGAAATGCTGTATTAGCAACAGAGGATAATCGTTTCTATGACCATGGTGCATTAGACTATAAACGTTTGTTCGGTGCAGTTGGTAAGAACTTGACAGGTGGTTTTGGTTCACAAGGTGCTTCAACTTTAACTCAACAAGTAGTTAAACGTGCTTTCCTTAGTGAAGAAAAATCAATCGGTCGTAAAGCACAAGAAGCTTACTTATCTTATCGTTTAGAGCAAGAGTACAGTAAAGATGAAATCTTCCAAATGTACTTAAACAAAATTTATTACTCTGACGGTGTGTATGGTGTTAAAGCTGCAGCTAAATACTACTTTAATAAAGATTTAAAAGATTTAAATTTAGCTGAAAAAGCCTACTTAGCTGGGTTACCACAGGTTCCAAACCTTTATAATATTTACGATAACCCTAAACAAGCTGAAAGTCGTAAGGATACAGTATTATACTTAATGCACTATCACCACAGAATTACAGATAAAGAATGGAAAGATGCTAAAAAAATCTCATTAGAAGATAATTTAGTAAAACGTAGTACTAAAGAACGTCAAATTGGTACAAATAACGAAGATTCTGAATACGACTCATATGTTAACTTTGTTAAATCTGAGTTAATGAATAATAAACACTTTAAAAACAAAAATTTAAGTGATTTATTACAAAGTGGTATTAAAATCTACACTAACATGGACAAAGACGTTCAAAAAACATTACAAGATCGTATTAATAATGGTAACTACTATAAAAATGAGGACCAACGAGTTGGATCAACAATTCTGGATAGTAAAACTGGTGGACTTGTAGCAATTTCAGGTGGCCGTAACTTTAAAGATGTTGTTGATAATAACGCTGCAACAGATGCACACCTCACAGGTTCATCATTAAAACCATTCCTAGCATACGGTCCAGCCATTGAAAATATGCAATGGGCTACTAACCATTCTATTCAAGACGAATCAAGTTATTCTATTGCTGGTGGCACGTTCCAAAACTATGATGCTAAAGGTCACGGTAACGTTACAGCTTATGATGCTTTAAGACAAAGTTTCAACATTCCAGCACTAAAAACTTGGCAAAGCGTTAACTCTAACGCTGGTAAAGATGCTGTTAAAGACTTTGCATCAAATGTTGGTCTAGATTACCAAAGTGATCTTGGTCCTGCAGATGTATTAGGCGGTGGCGCATCTGAGTTCTCACCTACTCAATTAGCTTCAGCTTTCGCTTCAATTGCGAATGGTGGTACTTATAATAATGCCCACTCTATTCAAAAGGTCGTTACAGCAGATGATGACACTATAGAATTTGACCATACGAGTCATAAAGCTATGAAAGACTATACGTCTTACATGTTAGCTGAAATGTTAACTGGTACATTTAAAGCTTATGGTTCTGCATATGGTCATGGCGTATCTGGTGTTACAATGGGTGCTAAAACTGGTACTAGTACTTATGGTACTGAAGTTAACCAACAATATAACTTACCAGATAATGCGGCTAAAGATGTTTGGATTAACGGTTTCACTCCTAAATATACTATGTCAATATGGATGGGATTCAGTGAAATTAAAGAAGGCGGAGCAAACTCATTCTTAGGACATTCAGAACAAGAATATCCACAATATTTATATGAGGATGTAATGTCTGATATCACTTCAAGTAGTGATGGTGACTTTAAAAAACCAGATTCAGTTAATGGTTCTGATGCAGATGACTTATCTGTAAGTGGTCACCCCGATGATAATACAACTAACCGCAAAGTGTATGGAAGTAATGGATCTAGCGACAGTGGTTCAAGTAGTTCAAGCTCATCAAGTAGCTCAAGTAGTTCAAGCAATTCAGGTAACTCAAACAGTTCATCTAATGGCTCTACTTCAACTACAAATAATAACTCTACTAATTCTAGTACACAAAGCAGTAGCAGTGTAGGCGGTACATTATCTAACATTTTCCATTTGAATAGTATATTTGATTTGAAAAAATCATCATAAAATAGCATAACTAAAGGAGCTTAAGCATTGCGCTTAGGCTCCTTTTTCGATGGAAAATATATAAACGAAAAAAGCTTTTTACAATAATATCACGACATGGAAACCTACTGCTCTCAATGCATGTTGTTATTGTAAAAAGCTTTCTTTTTATTTACGTCGTTTTTTTCTAATTTGATAGGAAGCATTCATTTTTATTAGTTCATTTTTCAATGTTTTCATCTGGCTATAACCCATAAAGTGATATTTTCTAGCTAGCATATAGTTGTACCGTTCTTCAAAATTCATAGGGACGACCGGGTATTCATCTAAATCTTCGAAATTAATATATTCAATTTCATTAATCTGTTTAAAAAATTGAATAATAAGTTCAAAATAGTTATCAATTATAGGTTTAGCTTCAGGACTTTTCAAAGCTCTTTGACTAGAAAACATATCAAGTTGTGCTTCAATATCTTCAAATTCTTGTTTATTAATCATCTTATCAAGCTTCCTTTAATTGTGCTTTCATACGCTTTTGCCCTTCTCTACAATCTTCTAGTAGAGGACAAATATCGCATTTAGGCTTACGAGCAATACAGTGATAACGACCGAAAAAGATTAGTTGATGATGACTTTTACTCCATCGTTCACGGGGGATAATATCGCATAATCTATCTTCAACTTGAGTGACATTATCTTTCCATCGATTAATACCTAATCTTTTAGAGACACGTTCAACATGCGTATCTACTGCTAATGAAGGTTCATCAAACGCCACGCTCATCACTACATTTGCAGTTTTACGTCCAACTCCTGCAAGACTTTCAAGTTCTTTGTGCGTTTGAGGTATATGCCCATCAAATTTATCTAAAAGAGAACGACAAAGTTTTTGTATATTTTTAGATTTATTACGATATAAACCAATAGAGCGTATATCTTCTTGCAATACTTCAATATCTACATTTAGATAATCTTCAGGCGTTTTATATTTTTTGAAAAGTGTACGCGTGACCTTATTCACCAAGTTATCGGTACATTGAGCAGAGAGTAGCACAGCAATCGTTAATTCAAAAGCATTATCATGTTTTAATTCACATTGCGCATCAGGAAACATATCGGCAATAACATCAATCATTTCAAGCGCCTTTTTCTTACTTATCATCTATATTCTCTCCATTTAACCAGTCAAATTTAGGAACATGTGGCACAGTGTGTTTCATTTTAGGTTGATTGAATTTTTCTCTTATTTTTTTGGATTCTTCAGTAGTCGTAACGTTATTTTTCTTCCAGTTTAATAATATACGGTCAACGTATTTAAAACTAAGTTTATCATGACTATAAGCCTCATCTAACGCAGCACGTATTAATGAAAAATCGTGTTGATCAACATCTATCCATTGATTTAAAGTTTCGATTTCATAAGGTGACAGAGGTCTAGCGAATAATTGTTCAATATATTGAAATAAGTCTTTGAAATGTTGTTGAGAGGCTGAGTGCTTATTATCTGTTTCTACTTGAATTAATATTTTATTTAATTTGTCATAAAAACTATCTAAATTCATGTATTCTGTAAATTTGCCTTCTTCATCCTTTTTTACTTGAAGTTGTAATAAATCCCGTTGGATTAAATGTTGGATGATAGAAGTTACTTCGCGGGGTTCCATGTTAGAACCTCTTTTTAAAAATTCAATTGATGGTTGCTTATTTGATGTTTCAGAGGCATATATTAATTTAATTAAAATGACTAAATCTTTCTCGGACAGTCCTAATTCATCATAATGATCAAATAATTCTCGTCTAACTACGACTGGACGAGTTTTAAGTTGCAATTTATCCAAGATATTACCTCCTTTTGAATAAATATCTACAAATAGTTTAAAAGTAATAATTAACGTTTGTTGAATTATCTATTCCTAAATGAATGAGCCTAGAACATTTCAATATAAATGTCCCAGGCTCCAATATTAAATAAATCTTATGGATATAAACGATTTAATAAACGTGGGAATGGAGATGTTTCTCTTACATGATCAACACCTGAAATCCAAGCTACAGTACGTTCTAAACCTAATCCAAATCCACTATGAGGTACACTACCATAACGGCGTAAATCTAAATAGTAGTTATAACTCTCAGGGTCTAAATGATGTTCATCAATACGTTGTTCTAGTAATTCTAAATCGTTAATACGTTCAGAACCACCAATAATTTCACCGTAACCTTCTGGCGCAATTAAATCCGCACATAATACCGTATCTTCATTCTCAGGATTTGGTTGCATATAAAATGGTTTAATTTTAGTTGGATAATTTGTGATAAATACTGGTAAATCGTAGTGATTAGCAATAGCTGTTTCATGAGGCGCACCGAAATCTTCGCCCCATTCAATATCATCAAATCCTTCTTCTTTTAAGAATTTAACTGCATCATCATAAGAAATTCTTGGGAATGGTGCTGCTACTTTTTCTAATTTACTTGTATCTCTATCTAACGCTTTTAACTCTAATTTACAATTTTTCAGAACTGACTGAACAACGTGTGTAACGTATTGTTCTTGTACTTCTAAACTTTCAGCATGATTTGTAAACGCCATTTCAGGTTCAATCATCCAGAATTCAATTAAATGACGTCGTGTTTTAGATTTTTCTGCTCTAAAAGTAGGCCCGAATGAGAACACACGGCCATGTGCCATAGCAGCAGCTTCCATGTATAATTGACCACTTTGTGATAAGAAAGCATCTTCATCAAAATACTTTGTATGGAATAATTCACTTGTACCTTCTGGTGCACTTGCAGTTAAAATCGGAGGATCTATTTTAGTAAATCCATTGTCGTTAAAGAATTCATATGTTGCTCTAATAATTTCATTTCTAATTTTCATAACTGCATGTTGTTTTTTAGAACGTAACCATAAATGACGATGATCCATTAAGAATTCGGTACCATGATTTTTTGGAGTAATCGGATAATCATGTGCTTCATGGATGACCTCTATTGATTTAACTTGCATTTCATAACCTAAATCTGAGCGATTATCTTCTGTAATAACCCCTGTCACGTATAATGATGATTCTTGAGTAACCTCTTTAGCTAATTGGAAAGTTTCTTCATCAACTTCTGACTTAACTACTACTCCTTGCATAAATCCACTGCCATCACGCAATTGTAAGAAGGCAATTTTACCACTAGAACGTTTATTAGTTAACCAAGCGCCAATTGTCACTTCTTGGTTAAGATATTGTTTTGCTTGTTTAATCGTTGTTTTCATAACCAATCTCCTAATTGAAATTTCTTTATATACAATACCTATTTATTTTAACAAAATAGATAATGAAGTTCTAGCACATGAACGTATTGAATACGTATTATCACTTAAATGCTAGCTATTTTTATTAATGTCCTGTTGTATTTTTTGTAGTAACTTACTAAATTGTTTGATATCGCCCTTTTTCTGGCTATAATTTTCAAGAGTTTGAGCGAAAAAATTCTTGTAATTACTATTCACAAGTCGATCATCGAAAGAGACGATTAACCCCTTATCATTTTCATTGCGAATTAAACGACCTAAACCTTGTCTAAATCGTGTCACAGCATCAGGTAATACATAATCTTTAAATGTAGATTCAAATTCAGAATTCATTAACCAGTGTTTTGTATTATATTTATTCATAAATGGCAATTTCGCGATCATGACACACTTTACGCCTTTAGCTTGATAATCAAAACCTTCAAAGAAAGTAGAAGTACCAAGTAATATTGATTTTTCAAAGTTATTAAATTGCTGAACAATCTTATAGTTTTGATTTTGTTGTTGTGTAAGGACAACGTAATCCTCAAATGCAGGTAACTCATTTAACAATTCCTGAACCATAAGCATCATGCGATAGCTTGTGAAAAGCACTAAGCACTTAGATTCAGTTATAGTGATATATTCTTGAAGATAGTCTACTATAGACGCAACGTAATCATCGATATTCTTAAAGTTATATGAAGCCACATCACTTGGTATATAAACATTCGTGTTGTTGTGTTTGGAAAGTGGTGATTGAACTTGATACGTGTTAAAGTGAATATCCTCGTTAAACCAATTTTTAAACGCATCGAAAGAACGATTGAAAGTTAAAGTACCAGAAATAAAAGTTAAAGAATTGAACTTATCTAAGACTCTAGTAGTTAAAACATCTTTCACGTCATAATCTTTGACGATTAATCGTATGGTAGATTTCTGAGCTAAATTTTTAATAGATAGATAAGCAGTATGTTGGGCTTTTAAGCTTTGTTCAATATTTCTGTAGTTATTGTTGATATACAATAATTGCTTACGCATTGTTTTTATTGTTTTATGATTCATGCCATTGAAAATCTCTAATGTCTTATTGATTTTATCAACGATCGCATGTAAATCATGAAGTATTTGAGTTGTGTCAAATTCGAACACATAATGATAGCGATGGCTATCATCATCGTGAACATCAGAATTTTTAATAATAGTATATAGATTATTGAATAGTCGTTCATTTAATTCATGTATTTCATTGATATTTGCTTTCAAAGCAAATACATCAATTGGAGCTATATCTAAGCGTTCTAATATACGACGTTGTTCTAATGTATCAATGGCATGTAGAAGTCGTTCATTTTCATTTTTACCAATTAGACCTAATTGATATTTTAAATCTGAATAACTGAGTTCATTGGTCACTTGGTTTAATGCATAGTCAGGTAGACGATGCGCCTCGTCAATAATACAATCATCAAATAGTTGGTAAATTGAATTTTCATAATCTGAATGTATTAAATGAGCATGATTCGTAATTCCAATTTGAATATTATGAGCGTTACGTTTTATATAATTATAGTAATGTATATCATGTCTAACAGGGACATACGTTTCAACTTTTTGGTCAAAATACATTTTTTGACCACCTTTTAGATTTAAATCTTGGACGTCGCCAGTAGTGGTTTCAGTAATCCAAATAAGTAACTGCATTTTTAAAATGTTAACTTCATAATTTAAGGTCTCATCTTTTAGTATTTGGCTAATTAAACCAAGTGATATATATTCATTTTTACTTTTAATTAAAGCAGCATTAATTTTAAAATTTAACGCTTTGTTCAAGCTAGGTATATCTTTTTGTAATAATTGATTTTGCAACAATTTAGTATTCGTGGAAATCATTACATGGCGTCCTGTTTCAATGTTATACATCAAAGCGGCAATTAAATAAGCGAGAGATTTTCCACTTCCTAGTGGTGCTTCAATCATAGCTTTATCATTATGCATTAGTTGCTCTAAAATAATTTCAGCTAAATAGAGTTGTTGAGGTCGGTACGTAAGGTTCAACGCATCTGTAACTCTTGAATATAGTTGTTTTAATGAACCGTTAAATTTAGTTTGAGGAGCTTTTAAATCAACTTGTTTTTTATAAATAATTTGTTCGAATTGTCCATATTTGTCATCTAAACTAGATTGATTATGGTGTCTTACCATTTCAAATAAAATATTAAACAAATCATACTTGAGATTCTTACTCAAATAATATAGTTGCTTTAAGGTATCCAATGGCAGTGTTTCAAACTTTTTAAAAGCTTTAATCATTAAATAAGCAGTTGTGGTAGCATCTTCATCAGCTCTATGTGCATTTACTAATGGGATATTATGTGCTTCTGCTAATTCGCTAAGTTGGTAACTTTTATCAGTAGGAAATGCGATTTTAAAAAGTTCTAATGTATCAAGAACCTTTTTAGGCTGGAAAGTAATATTATTTTTTTTAAAAGCTTTTTTCAAAAAATTTAAATCAAAATCTACATTATGTGCAACGAATATACAATCTTTAAGTTGATTATAAATTTCGTTCGCTACTTCGTGAAAATAAGGGGCTTGTTCTAACATTGTTTCTTCAATTGATGTTAGAGCTTGTATAAATGGCGGGATTTCTAAATCGGTACGAATCATTGAGTGATATGTGCCAGATATTTTATTATCACGTACAAACGTAATACCAATTTGTATAATTTCATCGTAATCGAGTTGGTTTCCGGTCGTTTCTAAATCTACTACCGCAAAACTAGTATTTGCCATAATAAACTCTCCTTATCTTCATGTGTTTCTTTTTATATTTCGATATCGGCACTAATAAGACGTCTTATCTGATTATTTTCATCTTTAACCATTAAGAAGCCATCGTTATCAATATCAATCGCCTCGCCGATAAATTGTTTTTTATTCTCAGTGAATTTCAATTTTCGTTGCCAAATATTTGAAGCTTCAATATACTCGTCTCTAATTGATTCAAATGGCTGGTTTAAAAATTGGTTGTAACGCTTTTCGATAGCTGAAATAAGCACTTTTAAAAAATCATAGCGGTTTATTTTTTCATCACTATGCATTCGGATACTTGTTGCTCTATGTTGTATATCTTCTGAAAAGTCTTCCGCTAAGTGATTTAAGTTGATTCCAGTTCCACATATAATGGCTTCTATTGAATCATAATTCGCCACCATTTCTGTTAAAAATCCACACACTTTTTTATCATTAATATAAATATCATTAGGCCATTTAATTGCTACTTTATCTTTAGAAAATTGTTGAATCACTTCTTTAATACCTAATGCAATGAATAGGTTAAATTTTGGAATCATAGAGAACGGTATATGAGGTCTTAGCACTAATGACATCCATAGCCCTTTTCCTTTCGACGATGCCCAATTACGATTGAAGCGGCCACGTCCTTTAGTTTGTTCATCACTTAAGATAATCATAGTATCATTATTTCCAACTAACGCTTGCTTAGCAATTGTTTGAGTAGACTCTACAGTATCATACACATTGATAGATGTAACAAGCTGATTATCGCTTAAAATATGCGACACAATCCCACTATACCATTGGTCAGCCAATTGGTTTAATTGATGTCCCTTATGATTAATAGAGTCTATTTGGCAACCGTCTGCCTTTAATTGGTCTATCACCTTTTTAACAGCAGCTCTTGAGATATGTAATTCATCCGCAATATCTTGTCCTGAAATATATTCTGATTGATGCGTATAAAGTATTTTAATAACATCTTGGCTATATTTTGACATTATCCTTCACCCATTCCAAAATTTCTTTTTTCACATTTTGAACTTTGTTAGTTATAATAGCACACTCAATTTCACGAAGTACTTCTTTTAACCAAGGTCCACTTTTCTTATGAAAATAATTTAATAAATCTCCACCATTTATATTCATTTCTTTACGTTCATGTATAGGAAGTTGCTGTGCTACTTCATTAATTGATTTCGCATTAACGATAAGTGGTGAGGATATGGCTAAATTATTCAGTGTTAATAATGATTGAATTGAAAATATCTCTAAAATGTTTTGCTCGCCGTAATCATACACAAAAATTCTAAAAGCGTCCTTACTATTAACGTTCGGTAGTTCTAAGATAATCTTTTTATATAACTGAATCATACTTTTTTCTTTGTTACTAAGTTTGAGTATTGCTAAAGAAAGTTCAGATTGACTTTTTGCCATAAGAATTGCTAGCCATATTTCAAAGGATATAGGCATTGTGATGGTAGTTTCTGACATATCTATTTCTTTGAAAAATGGAACGTAGTCAAATAAACTTAAGTTTAGAGAATTACGATAACTTTGACTCACATTTTTACCTTTGATTAGCTTTTTAAATTCTACTATAATCCGTTCAATTGAAAGATGTTCAATATCTGCAATTTGATCTTGCATTGCAGAATAAGTAGCCTCATCTAATGAAAATCCAAGTTGAGCTTGAAAACGTAATCCTCTAATAATACGCAAAGCATCTTCACTGAAACGTTCTTGAGCATTACCAACAGTACGAATTCTTTGTTGATTAATATCTCTTTGACCATCAAAATAATCGTAAACTTTATAGTATCTATCCATGGCTATCGCATTAATCGTAAAGTCTCGTCGTTGTAAATCTTCTTTTAAGTCTCGAACAAAATAAACCTCGCTTGGTCTACGGTGGTCTAAATATTCAGCTTCTGCTCTAAAAGTTGTTACTTCATAATTTTCATTGTTATAGACTACATTAATCGTGCCATGTTCTTTGCCAATCGGTATTGTCTTATCAAACATCTCTTCTACTTCATCAGGTGTTGCACTAGTAGTAATATCGATATCATGAATTGCTCTATCCATTAAATAATCCCTAACAGAACCGCCTACAAAATAAGCCTTAAACTCATTATCTTCTATTGTTTCTAAAATGGGCTGCGCTTTCTCAAATAGTTCTATTCCCATATTATTCCTCATCTTGATTTAACATTTTTCTATAATAATTTTCATATTGATCAGTGATTAATTCTGAACCAAAGCGTTCTTTTACATCTTGTAACATATTTTGTTGCAGTTGTTTATATAATGAGTCATCAGTAAGCAATTGTATTGCGTATTTACTAGCATTTTCACTATCACCTATATCAACGATAAAGCCCGTTTCTTCATGTTTAATAACTTCTTTAATACCACCAGCATTAGAACCTATTGGTACGACACCAGTCTTCATTGCCTCAAGCAAAGTAAGGCCAAAACTTTCTTTTTCACTTAAAAGTAAAACTAAATCTGATAATTGATAAAATTTACTCACTTGGTCTTGTTTACCTAAAAATAGCACGCTATCTTCAATATTTAAATCTCTAGCCATTTTACGCATATCAAGTAATTCTGGTCCTTCACCTAATAGCAAGAGTTTACTTGGTATGTGTTTATGTACTTTTGCGAAAGTTTCCAAAATTGTATCTATACGTTTTACTCTTCTAAAATTAGATACATGGATAAGTACTTTCTCATCTGGTTGAATTCCATATACTTCTTTAAGTTTTGTTTCACGACGTGTAGGAAATTCATTTTCACGTACAAAATTATAAATAGGAACAATCTCTTTATCAGTTTCAATAATTGATTTTGTTTGTTCAGCGAGTGAACGACTCACGCTTGTGACTATATCGCTTTTTTCAATACCAAACTTAATTGCTCCTTTTAGAGAATGATCATATCCAAGCACTGTAATGTCAGTTCCATGTAAAGTCGTCATTATTTTAATGTCTTTACCGGACATTTGACGCGCTAAAATACCGCATATCGCATGTGGAACAGCATAGTGCATATGCAATATATCTAAATCATATTCTTTAATAACTTCTGATATTTTCGTACTTAACGTTATATCATACGGAGGGTATTGAAACACTGCGTATTGATTCACTTCTACTTGATGAAATGTAATATTCGGCAGTGGTTTCCGAATTCTAAATGGGATATTTGAAGTGATGAAATGGACGTCATGACCTCTTTCTGCCATTTTAATACCTAACTCTGTGGCAATAATACCTGAGCCGCCCATTGAGGGATAGCACGTTATACCAATTTTCATGATAGCGCCCTCCTTCTCTTTCTTTATTATTTTATTTACGCTCGAAGCGATATTTATCACGAGTATTGAATTTATGCATGGTATCATTGAAACTTTCGGTCATATCTATTCCTAATGAGTTAGCTATGCAAAGTAAAACGAATAGATTATCACCTAGTTCAGCCTTAATCGTATTATCAGCTTCAGAATCTTTCTTTTTCTTCTCACCATGATAATGATTAATTTCTCTTGCTAATTCGCCGATCTCTTCTGTTAAACGTGCGAGATTGGCTAATGGAGAGAAATAACCTGCTTTAAATTGGCCTATATATTCGTCAACTTCATTTTGCATATCTTGCATTGATTTCATATCTATACTCCTTTATAAACATTTCTTAATTAGTATATATCATATTAATCAATCATGCATTTCATGAATTCGTAAAGAACAGATAAATTCCCCTTTTACTAGTGATTGATTAAATTAAGTGTAACTATACAAAAACTGGTAACCATATCAAAATGGTTACCAGCATAATATAAATTCAATAGCTTATTAATTATCGCTCGCTCTAGCCATTAGAATAATTCTAACTAGCTCAGCAACAGCTGTTGCAGTTGCAGCAACATAAGTCATTGCAGCGGCAGATAATACTTTTTTCGCATGTTTATATTCTTTTTCATTCACTATATCTAGTGCGGTAATTTGTTTCATTGCTCTTGAACTTGCGTCAAATTCAACAGGTAATGTCACGATAGAGAATAAAACCGCTAGTGACATTAAACCAGCACCAATCCATAGAGCTGTAGAGCCGAATACGCTACCCATTGCAGTAAGGATAATTCCTAACATAACAATCATGTAACTTAATGAGCTCCCTACATTAGCTAATGGTACTAATGCTGTTCTAAAACGTAAGAAAGCATAACCTTGTTGGTGTTGAATAGCATGTCCAACTTCGTGTGCTGCAATAGCTGTACCAGCTACTGAAGGTCTATCGAAGTTTGCAGGAGATAAACAAACAACTTTTTTATTAGGATCGTAGTGGTCAGTTAAGAAACCTTGACCTTTAACTACATCTACGTCGTAAATACCGTTAGCATGTAAAATTTCTTCCGCTACTTCACGACCGGTTTTACCACTTGTAGATCTAACTTGAGAATATTTTTCATAATTTGATTTAACTTTATGTTGCGCCCACATTGGAATGAGCATAATAATGACAATATATATGATATAAGACACTATAGACAATAATTCCACTCTCCTTTAATAATATTTTACTGACTATCATCTTTTTAATCAAATAATTTAACCGTTAAGAGACGGTTAAGATAATAATACATAATTAAAGCAAACACACTTAACCAAAATGCAATATAACCGATTATAGCGCTATGTTCAGCGATAAAGCTGTAGTATGGAAATTTTCCTAGAACATAATCAATAAAATCATTATGAAAGAGCCAAATCATTGCAACTATAAATCCGCTACATGTCACTTTAAAACATGGATAAAAATAAATAGCTTCTAACGCCATTATGCCATGACTCATAATTAAAAAGACATTCATTATCGTAATATCGTGATACATATTAATCATGATGATATTCATAATAACGGCCCATAGACCATATTTTAATAATGAAACAAATGCTAAGGCACCTATTATAGAATTACTTCTGCTAAAAAGTATAGTTATTATCGCTATACATAAAAATAGTGAAGCAATGGGACTATCGGGAATGAAGGGTATAAAATACCATTTCGTTTGTAACAGCTGACCACCGTACCATATAAATCCATATATTGTTCCTAAAATATTACATATAAGTAGGATAATCAAATTTAACCTATGATACAAAGTTAGTTCCCACATTTGTTTGAGAGTTAGCATAAACGTTAATTCCTTCGTTGTTAAATAGTTTTAGTGTGTGTTAAGCAAATTTAGAATTTGAGATAATTGATAAAAATGATGACGATCATTCATCTGTAAACTTAAATCTATACTGTGCTGTATTTGCTCTATAAGTAAGTGCTTTTTATTAGGTTCTAATGATAGATGATGAATATTATCAAGATATGCATCAAACTGAGAAGAATACATAAGTTGATTAATAATAACTTCGTTAAGTCGTCTATCAGTCGAGTGACATTTATCAAAATGAAATAATATATCAAATGGTCCATGTTGCGAAATAATGTAATTGAAAATTTCATTCGTGTTGATAAGCGCTTCATCATTACTTGAAAGTTTAATAGCAGACATTTCGGAGTCTTTTAAACTTATTTCAAGTGTTTCATGATTAGGTACTTTATGGTTTACGAAATGAACATTATTTAACAAGGTGGGAGAAGCTTTTAAGTAATTTAATATCCATACACTTATACGCGATTTAAAATGATAATGAAACAAAGCATATTCTATATAGCTTTGTTTCATTTTGAAAAGTGTTTGATTCAAGACATTCACCTACTTAGTAATCCAAACGACTTGCTTCTTCATGCCATGTTTCATTACTTGGATCAAGCTCTAGCAATTCATTAAGAATTAATTTAGCTTGGTCTTTATGACCTATTTCAGTTAAATAGAAATAATAGTCACTTAAGAATGCACTTTGAGATTTCATTGTAGGATAAGCGAGTGTGAAGAAATGTTGTGCTTCAGTATCTCGCTCTTCTTGACCATAGGCATGTGCTAGATGCCACATAAATACTGGGTCTAAATCTTCTTCGTCAACGTAAGAAAGTAATCCAATAATAGCCTCGTAATCTTCTTCGTTACGGAATAAATCACTTAAGATTAATAACGGTTCATGATAACCATTATCTACCTCTAGTGCTTGTTTCAATAATTCGACACCTTCATTAGCATCGCCATGTTCAATTTCAAGACTACCAGTTGAAACCATTAATTCTTTGTAGAATTGGTTTAAACGTAATCCCTCTTTACCAGTTTCAATAGCATCAGGATAATTCTTTTCATTTCCATATAGTGATTGTAAGTAAAAATAACCTTGAATAAAATCAGGGTCTTTAGACAATAGATTAGTCATAATCTTAATTGCTTCTTGTGTAATTTCGTTCTTTTCATAAGCAATTGCTTTTTTGAAGAAATCCTCAGAGGTCATTTCGTCTTCACTAATTTCATGATACAAACGAATAGCATCACTATAATTTCCGCTTTGTAATGCACAATCGGCCATACGTGCAAATAAGTTTACACCATTTACTTCATATTCACCTGTATCTAAGACAACTTCATATTCGTGAGTAGCACGTAAATATTGACCATCGAAATATAATAACTCAGCTAATGCAAAATGAATGATTGGATCATTAGGTTCTAATTCACGTGCTTCAGTGAGTTTATCTATAGCAACTTCAGTCATATTAATTTGCTGATATAAGTCAGCTTCTAGCATTAGCTTTTCAGTTGAAAGTGCAACTTGACTTAGGTATTCTAACGCCTCATCAGTTTGATTTTCAGACATTAATCCCTCAATAAAGTAAATTAATAATTCGCTCTCGTCAGGATACTTGTGATAAAGCGTTCTAAATACTTCTAGCCCTTGAGGTGTCAAACCAAAGTTATATAAGGTTTCCCCTAGAATAAATAAAGCATCGTCATTGTTAGAACTTAGTGCTTCATTTACGCGTGAGTCTAGATTGTCTATTTTTTGAAGATTGATATCATCTATTAATTTATAGATATCTTCCATAATGTATTATCCCTCATTTTCTAAAAGCTTTAATTTGGGCAAGAAACCTGGAAACGATACATTGACTGCATCAAATTGACGTATAGTTAGAGGCTCATTGCTTAAAAGTGATGCGATAGCTAACATCATGCCAATACGATGATCCGTCATGCTACTCACCATAGCCGAACGTGTGAATGTAGAAGGATGGATAATTAGTCCATCGGCAGTAGGTTGTAATTCAAAGCCTAATAAGCCAAGCATATCCGCAGTTGTATCGATACGATTTGTTTCTTTAACCTTCAATTCTTCTGCATCTTTAATGATACTAGTACCTGACGCTTGAGTACATAATAATGCAACAATTGGCAATTCATCAATTGCTTTAGGCACTAATTCACCTTCGATATGAATAGGCTTTAAATTCGACGTGTAACGTATGCGAATAGATGCAGTAGGTTCCGATGCGCTAGTAATATTAAACAGGTCAATATTACCACCCATTTGTTGGACGATTTCTATAATACCTGAACGTGTCGGGTTGATGCCAACATTATGAATTGTAATATCACTTCCAGGTGTAATAAGCGCTGCAACAATGAAGAATGCTGCAGAAGAAATATCACCGGGTACATGAAAATCTTTGGCTTGAATATTCTTAATTGCATTTGCAGATGTAGTAATAATATTCTCTTTAACCTGTAGAGGAATATTATAATGTTCAAACATCGTCTCAGTGTGATTACGAGTAATGTCAATTTCAGTTATTTTAGATGAGGCTTTTGAAAATAAACTAGAAAATAAAATCGCACTTTTTACTTGTGCACTTGCTACTTCCATTTGGTAGTTAATCCCTTTAATAGAAGCGGGTTTAATGATTAAAGGTGTATAATTATTGTCGATACCGTTAATATGCGCTCCCATTAAGGTTAAAGGCTTAATAATCCGATCCATTGGTCGTTTACCTATAGATGCATCTCCTGATAGCACACACTCAATACCTAAACCACTCAATAAACCAGCTAATAAGCGAGTTGTGGTACCTGAATTCCCTGTGTAAAGCGTTTGATGAGGCGTTTTAAAATTTTGATATCCTGGAGAATGAATAATAATTTTCTCATCTTCAATGTGAATATCCACGCCTAGTAATTTAAAGATATCGATTGTGCGTTGACAATCTTCCCCTAGTAAAGGCTTATAGATAGTAGATGTACCTGTAGCTAAGGAGGATAACATAATTGCTCTGTGCGTCATTGATTTATCGCCAGGTACTTCTATTTCGCTTAATAAAGGGCCATGTATATCAATTATTTGTTTGTTTGTCATTATCCTCTTCACCTACTTTAATAATGATTGCAATTCGTTAAACGCTGTAATTAAAACATTTTTCTCCACGTGACGAACATGGGGCTTACCTAATGCTTCAAGTAATACCATCTGGATACCTTGTTCATCATTCTTTTTATCTAATAACATATAGTGATACATTTCCTCAAAGTCTAATGTTCCCACTATTGAAGTTGGATAATGCAGTTCTTTAATATAATTTGCAAAATGATGCGTATCGAATTGAGCGCCTAGTACTTCATTAGAAATAATAAATTGATAAATTATACCAATCATGATGGCGTGGCCATGAGGAATTTTATATTTATATTCTATCGCATGACCCAATGTATGCCCTAAATTTAAGTATTTCCGCATATTCTGTTCTTTCTCATCTTTAACAATAATATTTAGTTTAGTTTTAATGCCTTTAAAGATAAATTGGTCCATCTCTTCTAATGATTGTAATTTTTCTTTTGTTGAAAAGTGCTTTTCAATATCATCTACTGCAACTTGTCCGGTTAAAAGTGCATGTTTATATATTTCAGCATAGCCACTTAATACTTCTTCATACGGCAGAGTTTGTAAAAAATCTAAATCGTAAATGACTGCTTTAGGTCTATAAAATGCACCAATAAGATTTTTACCGTGAGATGAGTTAATACCAACCTTACCTCCGACACTAGAATCGTGAGCTAATATTGTGGTTGGAACCTGTATAAAATCTACACCCCTTAATAGCGTTGCCGCTAAAAAGCCTGTTAAGTCGCCTGTGGCTCCACCGCCTATTGCTAATAAGCAAGTGTTACGCGTAAGGTTATAACTTAATAATTGTTCAAGCATTTGTTGATAATGTTCGAAAGTTTTCATTTTCTCGCCAGCTGGCACAACTAATTTAAAAACATTTGGACTTTTAAGTAAAGGTTCAAATTGTTGTTTGAAGTTAAAATCAACATATTCATCTATGATTAAAAATACTTTATCATATTCCTGAATGTAATCAGATAAATAAGAAATCGCATGATGCTCTACTATGATCGGATAATTATTACTATGATACGTTGTTTGTAATTGCATGTAAAAAACCTCGTTTCTTACTATTCTTATTAATTAAAATTCAATATTTAACTTTCTACGTTCTTTAATTTGTTCTTTTAATTGATCGATATGATTTGATTGAAACTCTTCTAATAATGCTTTTGCGACTTCAAAAGCGACCACGTGTTCACATACTACACTTGCCGCAGGTACTGCACAACTGTCTGAACGTTCAATCGTAGCTTTAAAGTCTTCTTTCGTATTAATATCTACGGAATTTAATGGTTTATATAAGGTTGGTATAGGTTTCATCACACCGTTTACGATAATTGGCATACCATTAGTCATGCCACCTTCAAATCCACCTAAGTGATTAGAACCTCTGTAGAATCCTCTCTCTGAATTATATAAAATTTCGTCTTGGATTTGGCTGCCAGGCTTTTCAGCTGCTTTAAAACCTTCTCCAAAACTTACGCCTTTAAATGCATTAATACTTACTACGCCTTGTGCAATTCGGCCGTCTAACTTACGATCATATTGAACATAGCTACCGATTCCAATAGGCATGTTTTCTACCATAACTTGAACGACACCACCAATTGAGTCACCTTCTTTTTTGGCTTCATCGATTTTATCTCTCATTTGTTGTGCAATAGTATCATCAATCACACGTACATCATTTTTATCAATATTTTGTTTGAATGTCTCAGTGTCATATAAGCCTTCATCTTTAACGCCACCAATCTCTACTACACGACTATACATTTGAATGTCTAGTTGCTGTAATAAAATCTTTGAAACAGCTCCTACTGCTACACGGGCTGCTGTTTCTCGAGCAGAAGAACGTTCTAATACATTTCTTAAATCGCGATGATTATATTTCATACCACCGATTAAATCGGCATGTCCAGGGCGAGGTTTTGTAATTGTGCGTTTCATATTTTCACGTTCTTCATCAGTGATAGGTTCAACACCCATGATTTTTCTCCAATGGGTAAAATCATCATTCGTAACAACGATTGTAATCGGACTTCCTAACGTGTAACCATTTCTAACACCAGAAACAATTTCTACCGCATCTTTCTCGATTTGCATTCTACGCCCTCTACCGTAACCGCCTTGACGCTTAAACATTTCTTTATTAATATCTTCAGCTTTAATTTTCAAATTGGCAGGTACACCTTCAATAATGACTGTTAATTGAGGACCATGTGATTCTCCTGATGTTAAGTATCTCATGAGCATAAGCTCCTTTCTCTTTACTACGTTAAATTATGATATGTGTTATCATATCATATTCAGTGTATTTACATAACGGTTAGTAAACGCTTAAATTAAAATTATTAGAAAATTCGAACAATTATTCCGCTCTGTTTTTCTGAAATACAAAAGTAAAAAGCAGGAGCTTATTCTAATGAATAAATCATCCTGCTTTACTATAAGTCGATTGCTAATTAATTATTCGTATAACCATGTGTCTCTTGGTGATTCATAATTGCTTAATTCTTCTTCTTTAAACCATAAATTAATTTCACGTTTAGCAGATTCAACCGAATCAGAACCGTGAATAACATTTCTACCCACTGTTAATCCTAAATCCCCTCTTATTGAACCAGGCGTCGCATCAGACGGGTTTGTCTTGCCTATGATATGTCTTGAAACATCTACTGCATCTTCGCCTTCAACGACCATCGCAAATACTGGTGCAGAGGTAATAAACGAAATAAGTTTACCATAGAAAGGTCTTTCAACATGTTCCGCGTAGTGCTCCTCCGCTAAAGATTGTGGAACTGTCATTAATTTAGCGCCTACAAGTTTTAACCCTTTACGTTCAATTCTAGAAATAATTTCCCCAACTAAATTACGTTGTACAGCATCTGGTTTAATCATTAAAAATGTTCTTTCCATCATAATTCATCCCCTTGTTTGTTTAGCTTTAATTATAGTTGAATATGTATTTAACTATCTAAAAAACCTGCTACTAGTTTATAGTAACAGGTTGATAAAGCGCTTTCAATATAGTTTTATTCTAAACGTTTCGGGAACCCATTTTCTTTATCAATTTGACAAAAAGATTTTGAGCATTTGGTTCTTCTAGTTGATCGATTAATTTTAAAGCTTTAGCAAGATACCGATCACTGATTCTTTTAGATGTCTTTATACTATCTGAATTTTTTATTCTTTCAATAATAGGATCAAATACTTCAGTACTCGTACTATGATTAAGTGATGCAATCTGTTGCTTAAATGAGTTATCACTTCTCATTTCGAGTAGTACTGGTAAAGTAATATGCCCATTCATTAAATCACTACCCACAGGTTTTCCTAGTTTCTTTTCAGAACTAGTGAAATCTAAAATATCATCAACAATTTGGAAACTCATACCTATATAATGACCAATCATTTTTAATTTTCTTACTGTCTCATCGTCAGCTTCAGAAGTAATTGCGCCGACTTCAGTTGCCAATTGGATAAGTAATGCAGTTTTACGATTAATACGACGTAGATAGTTAGTTATAGTTTGTTCACTATTAAATTGATCTTGAAATTGGAATAGCTCGCCTCTACAAACATCTACGATTGAATTAGATATAATATGGTGTACGCGATTATCCTGTATTTCAGATAAATGGTGTAGGCCTAAAGCAAGTAAAAAATTCCCAGTTAAAATAGCCGTAGTAACATCCCACTTTTTTACTATGGTTAATCGGCCTCTTCGTTTATCGCTTTTATCAATGACATCATCATGAACAAGTGTAGCCATATGAATTAATTCTAATGCTACAGCTACACGATAAGTATCCTCAGTATTCTTTTTTGGACCAAATTGACTACTTAATATAACAAACGCTGGTCTAACACGTTTCCCTCCTGATGATAGTAAATGAAATGTAGCTTCTTGTAACACCGGATCATTACTTCTAATAGCTTCTTGGAGGCGTTTTTCTACATTTTTAATTTCACTATTCATGTTTAACTTTGCCACATTAATCACCTTTTATTTAGTAGAACTTTTTTGTTTATAGCCTAGGTGCATTGCAGCAACGCCACCTGTGAAGCTACGGATTTTAATATTATTAAATCCAGCTTGTTCAAACATACGTTTTAGCTTTTCCTTATTAGGAAAATTAAACGTCGATTGTTGCAACCATTCATATTCTTCTTTAGATTTAGCAAATAATTTACCGAATACAGGCATAACAAACTTAAAGTATAGTTTATAGACTTGTTTAAAGACAGGCATAGTAGGTTGACTTGTTTCTAAACATACTACCATACCTCCAGGTTTTAGCACACGGTTCATTTCTTTTAGGGCAGCTAAATAATCAGGAACGTTACGGAGCCCAAAGCCAATCGTGACGTAATCAAAAGAATTATCTTCGAAAGGTAAACTCATTGCATCACCATGGACTAAATGAATATTATCCATAGTTTTAGTTTTTTCTTTACCAACTTCAAGCATATTTTCACTAAAATCTAATCCTGTAACTTCACCACGTGGCCCTACTGCTTTACTAAGAGCAATTGTCCAATCAGCAGTACCGCAACATACATCTAAAGCTTTGCTCCCTGGTTTAACGTTCATTGTTTTCATTACATGTTTACGCCAAACCTTATGTTGTTCGAAACTAATAATATTGTTTAAACGATCGTATTTTTTTGAAATATTTTGAAAGACTGTATGAACTTGTTCTTTTTTTGCATTATTTTCAGCCATTTTTATTACCTCTACTTTTTTCTATATAGCTTTGATTAATATCTTTAATAAATTGATGAACTTCATTTTCATTATACATTTTCAAGTAAGATGGATAATACGTATCGACATCTTTGAAAAGATATTTATATATCTCAACTTCCGATAAATTTTTATCGCTAAAATGAGACAGAGTTATATAAGGGAAAATTGTTTCTATTTCAATAATGGTTTCATAAATATCATTTAATGCTAGAGATTGGTAATGTAAAGATGATTTTAACTCATTAGACTTAACGATGGCCTTACTCATAGCCAATTGAAATCTAGGTTCATTAATTTCAGCTAATAAAGTATAAAAATGGGCACTTAATAAATCTCCAATCAATATTGATTTCTTTGATAATTTATTATATGAAATCTTATCAAGATGTTTCATTGAAGTATCGATAGTGAGGCAAGCAAGTTTAGCATTTTCAGGGATATCAAATCTATCCAGTAAATCGCTTAAATTACTATTGATATCAATTGATTCATAATTATTGATACCCTTAAGCCTTTGATCAATTTGTCTCTTTAATATGCTTAATGTTCTTTCCATGTTCACACCTCACGTTATTATCACTATACATCTTAACATTATATACATAAAAATAAAATATAGTGATTTAGTGTGAATCAAACTTTATTTTATAATTAAGAGAAATTAAGTTTATTTAAAGAAAATAATTAAACTAACACATATATAATAACCTAATCGATTTAGATTTTATGTATAAAATAAAAAAGCCCTTATATAGGGCTTTTAAGTAAAT
>NZ_PPRG01000129.1 GCF_002902625.1 Staphylococcus devriesei | reverse complement strand
CTATAAAAGTTTTGTTTTGAGGAAAATTCATCTTATAATATAGGTCTTGTATCGATATTGTCTTAAAATCATTAACATAACTATTCATTTGATTATTTAATTTTTTTACTAATTTTTTAAAATCTGTTTTATTTAAAAATAAACTCAACGTAATTACCAAATCAAAAATATAGCTACCGTTCATTGTTGGGGTATAACTTTTTTTATAAACTTTATTATAATTTGCAAATATATTTGATTTACTTAAAGATTTAGCAATCTTATAATCATAAAGTCTCTCCTCATGTGCACACACATTTCTAAACATATGAGCTTGTTGCAAAACGCTGTCTATATCTTTAGGATCAATTTGTAATTTTATATGATATTCCCTTTTAAGCTTATTTTTAAAATCTTTAGCAATTTTAATGCGTAAATTATCGTCAAGATTATTATACATTTTAGAAATACTACCTAATGTTATGTAATTCACTAATATCCATAATGGAACCCCGTTATGTGTATTAATGT
>NZ_PPRG01000128.1 GCF_002902625.1 Staphylococcus devriesei | reverse complement strand
TTCCCATGCCGAACACAGAAGTTAAGCTCCTTAGCGCCGATGGTAGTTGGATTTACGTTCCGCTAGAGTAGGACGTTGCCAGGCAACCACTTTGACCGTTAGGTCATTTTTTTGTGGCTAATCTATTCAAAAAATATTAAAAAGTTGTTGACTTTACAATCAATAGCGAGTATAATTATTTCTTGTGATAATAAAAATGAACATTGAAAACTGAATGACAATATGTCAACGTTAATTCCAATAAGTAA
>NZ_PPRG01000127.1 GCF_002902625.1 Staphylococcus devriesei | reverse complement strand
GTATTAGCTTATTTATGTAATTATTGGGACATTGATTACAAAACAGAAGTGCCAGGTCATCAAGATATTCAAAATGACAAAATCGATCCCGGCAATTTATTAGAAGCATGTGGTTATTCACGTAATATTAAAAATCTTGATAAGCAAATAGCAAAATATATTAATGGGGTGCAAGAAGAAACAAGCGAGAAACCTAGTGAAAAGTTATTAGAAAAAACAAAAGA
>NZ_PPRG01000126.1 GCF_002902625.1 Staphylococcus devriesei | reverse complement strand
GGTTGTTCAATTCCAGCATATTTCGCACGTTTTAGATCTTCAGATAGATTAAGTAAGAACTCTACTTCTTTTTGAGTGAAGTCTAAAAGTGTTAAAAAACTTCTATTTCTTAAATTTTTCATCCCTCATAACTCCTTTGTGATTAATTTCACGTTTATTGTAAGCGATTGCAAATTTAAAAACAACGTATTTAAAATTTATTTTGATATTACTTCTATTAAAATGACAAAAAAATTACACTTACACTATATTTGCAAATTTATTTAATTAATAGTGCTACAATAAAAGTGATATGTGTATTTCTGCAATTATAT
>NZ_PPRG01000125.1 GCF_002902625.1 Staphylococcus devriesei | reverse complement strand
CGGCAAAATAATGGAGCGGAAGACGGGATTCGAACCCGCGACCCCCACCTTGGCAAGGTGGTGTTCTACCACTGAACTACTTCCGCGTATGCGGGTGAAGGGAGTCGAACCCCCACGCCGTAAGGCGCTAGATCCTAAGTCTAGTGCGTCTGCCAATTCCGCCACACCCGCGTATACATGTGAGCCATAGAGGATTCGAACCTCTGACCCTCTGATTAAAAGTCAGATGCTCTACCAACTGAGCTAATGGCTCTTAAATGGTGCCGGCCAGAGGACTTGAACCCCCAACCTACTGATTACAAGTCAGTTGCTCTACCAATTGAGCTAGGCCGGCTATTAAGTT
>NZ_PPRG01000124.1 GCF_002902625.1 Staphylococcus devriesei | reverse complement strand
GATTATATATTATGCTATTGTAAAAGTATAAAGTTAAAAAGGAGTTAGCTTAATGGGACTATTTTTTGTGTTTTTGCCGTTATTGTCTTTTGTTATAGTTATGTTAATAGGATGGATTTGTACAAAAATATTCATACGCTAATTATATAAAAAGGATTTTTTTAATGTATAAATATAAAATTTATAATAATTTTTCAACTAGGCCGTTAACAATAATAGATGAAGATAGTGAGAAAGTAGTCGGGTATGTGCAAAAAGATTATTCTAATATTTTCACACGAATTATTGATTTTGTAGGTGAAGGGAAATTTTTCAATAATTTTAAAGTATATACTAAGAACAAAAATTTAGTATTTAAGTCTAATCAAATAAGTCCATTTAAATATAAACACTTTAATATAGAATTTATGACACATAAAACCAAAAAATTCACTTTTGAATTAACAAATGAAAATAAACTAAATTCGTTCGAAGAAGCTAATTTTTATCTAATGAATAAACAGTATAAATTAGATAATAGCTCAAACGACTGGGCATATATAATTAATGAAGAACGACAAAATATTGCTAAATGTAAAAGTGATATTACTATTCCTGTTACTGTTTATTTTGAATTACTAGATGAGAAAATGAAAGAATATGAGTTGTTATTTATAG
>NZ_PPRG01000013.1 GCF_002902625.1 Staphylococcus devriesei | reverse complement strand
TAACTGCCAATATAGCACATAAATAACATGGTACTGTCCAAATAAAGAATTGGTCTACTGAAACACCTAACTGTTGCGTGTAATAGATTCCTGAAGTTCCCCATGGTATAAGTGGAAGGACCATTGTACTTGAATCCTCCAGTGTACGTGAAAGGTTGCTTCGATCTAAATTCATATCTTCAAACATATCTTTCATTAATACACCAACCATGATAATAACGATTGAAGCGACTCCAGCAGCAAAGACCATCATTAAACAACACGCTACTGTTATTAATATCAATGTTCCTACTGACTTCACACCCTTAGCTACTGTTTGTAGCATAACATCTAAACATCCAGATTTTTCCACTATACCAGCAAAAGTATATCCACAGAAAATCGTTACAAGAATTTCAGTCATACTCATCATTCCGCCTTGTTCTAATAGCGTTTTAGCATTATCTGACACATGAGTATGGCCAGTCATAGCAGGTGTGAACCCATTAAATGTCGCCTTAAATCCATCTACAATATTAAAGTGATGAGTTAATGTACCAATAACGATAGCCGTTATACTTGAAGCTAACATTGAAGGTACGGTTGACACTTTACATACTAAACATATAACAATAACAATTAATGGCACCCATACCCAGAAATTCAAATGGTAGATACTTGATAATTCATCGAGCAAATGATTAATTTGTTTAGAATCTACATTCTCTTTAGATTTAAGCCCAGCGAAGAACCAGACCACTAGTCCGATAATTGAAGCGGGTATAGTTGTCCACATCATTGCTCTAATATGAGAAAAGATATTTACCTTAGTTACTAAAGAAGCTAGGTTGGTTGTGTCAGATAAGGGTGACATTTTATCGCCAAATACTGCACCAGAGATGATAGCGCCCGCTGCCATCCCTAAATCAACATTTAATTGACCAGCGATAGATATTAACGCAATACCTGCAGTAGAAGCAGAACCCCAAGCTGTACCTGTAGCAAGACTACATATAGCTGAAATAATAAATGCTGAAACTAAAAAATAATGAGGATTTAAAAATTTTAATCCATAATAAATAAGCGCCGGAACGGTTCCTGAATACATCCAACTACCAACGATGATACCTACCGCTAATATTATAAATATAGCGGGCATAGCTGTAGTTAAGCGTTTCGTAATCCCTTCTTCTAAATCTTCCCATTTCAATCCTACTCGTACTGCTATAAACGCAGCATAAGCCGAAGAAATGAGGAGTAATACTTGAATAGGTATATTAAAAATAATAAATCCTGTTGTTACAACAATTATCATCACAATTATAGTGGAGATAGCCTCCAAAAATGTTGGTGTTCTTCTCATACACAAGCTCCCTTCCCCTTATTTGATACAAGACCTCTTTTCTTTAATAAATAGTTATCATCTAATTGATAGTGTTAAATTATCATAATCTAATATTTGATATGAATCGTTTATTCTAGTCCTAACTTTTCAAGACCAAGGTCTTCAACTTTAAGGCCTTCTTCGAAAAAGTCACGTTCTAAAATCGTTGACGCAATCATAATCACTGCATCAATATTTGGTGTCTCTACGTCAATTGCGCGTCCTAAACTAGACCATAGTACAAGTCCGTATGCGATGTCTTCAGTTAAATATCGGTTTTGTACAGAATTAGGTCCTGGAATTTGTGAAAATACGGGACTTGTATTAAATAAACGATTTAACGGTTCATCTTCGTCTTTACGTTCTAAATAGCCACGTTGTATACGGGCCTCTTTAGCTTTTAATAATTCAAATCCTAATTTACGTCCAAGTGTTAGACGTTCTAACTCGATAGCATGTAGTAATCTTACAGTATGCTTCGTGATACCCTCTTTATATAATGCAAATGAATCAGCATAATCAATACGACCAACGTTTAATAATGTTGGTCCTGGATGAACTTCAGGGTTACCATTTTCAAGATTTGTTTTCCATAAATTTTCTTCTTTTACTAGATAAGGATAAATTTGACTAACTTTTTTGAAACTATCACTTAATTCTTTTTTGTTATAAGTTGAGAAGAATACTTTTCGAACATTTAATGACAAGTCTACCCGTGCCTCATTAAAATCAACACGTGTGCCGTATGTTAGTGTGTTGGCTTCAGCAAATTTTGGACTCACATCTATCCGACGATCATCAAGTACGTTCATAAAACGAATAGAAGCCATTGATGCGGCTATATTAAAGAAGATAAGTTGGTCATCAGTAACATGTTCAGCCATAATTTCCGCATAATATTCTATATATGAAGATGGGATAACTACTTGCACTATCTCCGCATCTTTAAGAACGTATTCAATATCGTCACTGACATTAGTGAACGGAACAAATTTTTCTTCACCTTCATTGTTAAAATCAAATCCACCTTTTTCTAAAGCGGTATTAAACTTTTTAATGGAAGAATTTCTACAATATAATTTAACTTCATGTCCTTGATCTACCATATCTACTGCTGCTGTAACAGCACCATTACCTGAACCTATCACTGCTATTTTCATATCTAATAACTCCTTTTCTTTTTTTATAAATAAAGGAAGCGAGACAGAAATCTAAACAATTTAAAAGATTTCGTAGTCTCGCCCCGACAAAAGTTAACTAGAAATAGAGGTTGGGACACCGTTTATTTGTTTTCTAGAGCACCAAATATCAATGCCCACACCTTCAATAATATCTTGATAATATATATCCAAATTCCCTTAATAATAAACACTTGTGTATGAACTAGTTCAATTTTCAAAAACTAGACTAACGTTCTTTCGAGATGTTTGTTATATTAGTGTTGACTGATAATAAAAAAGGAGTGTTCTCATGCAAGACCAATATAATGATTCGCAACGCACTGAAATTATGAGAGATAGTGAACAAGATGCACGTTTAATGTCTATGTTGATATTTTTAATAGGATTCTTCACTTCTATTATTGGTCCAATTATTATTTGGGCTATCAAGCGTAATGATGCACGTTTAATTGATAAAGCTGGTAAGAATTACTTTAATATGCTCATCTCTTACTTTATTTGGAATGTCGTACTCGTATTATGCTTTATTCCTGTTTATTTTGGATTTTTATTTAATAATGATGCTCTTAGCATTATTTGTGTCATCTTATTAATAATCCTTGGTATAGCATTATTTGTACTTTCAATTCTTTATTTTATTTTCCACATTGTCGCTTGTGTTAAGTATTTTGGTGGAAAAGAATATGTGGTACCGCTATCAATTCGTTTTTTCAAATAAATCGATTGGCACCTATTGTTACAAACTGTTGTAACAATAAACAATTAAAAATTACTATGTAATATTAGATTAGTGTAGAAACCATGCATTAATCACGTATTATTACAGCCTGTAACCTTGAACACTCTTTTATTACGGAGTTGTTCAAGGTTTTTGTAATTCATTTACGAAATCGTAACATTGCACACACCTCTCAATTAATTTGCTAAAGTATGAGTTGTCGTTGGGAGCGACAGTTAATTAAACATAATAACTATTCAACATTTCGCTAAGCAAACCATTGTTGAATACAAATTTTGGGAGGACTTATTACTATGAAAAAAATTATTACAATTTCAACTTTAACAGCAGGTATTGGTGTTTCCGCATTAGGTGTTAATGCTAACCATGCAGATGCTGCAGAATATAATCATGCGCCACAACCTTACGGCCAACATCATGGCACACAACAACAAGGTCAATTTACACCACAAGGATATCATCATTCAAATCATCAATTTAATCATCATTCAAGAGGATATCAGCAAACTCAATTTAAACAACAATCGTTTAACTCAAATACAACTGCGACTAGTACTCATTCAACTAGTTCATTATCAAATACAAGTGAAACTACTTCATCTTCTACAACATCTACGTCAACTCAAACAACTTCATCTACATCTGGTAATTTATACACTGCCGGTCAATGTACTTGGTATGTTTATGACAGAGTTGGAGGTAGCATTGGTAGTACTTGGGGTAATGCTAATAACTGGGCTAACGCTGCACAATCAGCCGGTTATACGGTAGATAATAATCCAGAAGAAGGAGCAATTATGCAATCTTCTGCCGGAACTTATGGTCACGTTGCTTACGTAGAAAGTGTGAATGACGATGGTTCTATCACTGTTTCAGAAATGAACTATAGTGGTGGTCCATATGTTAAAGACACACGCACAATTTCTGCTTCACAAGCAAGTTCTTTCAATTACATCCATTTATCATAAAGATTTAAAGAAGGAGCGATTATAGACATCTTTGCAAGCCTAATAGATGTTTGTGATCGCTCCCTCTTATTTGTTTGCGTTGCACAAGATGACCTCTTTTGAGAGAATATTTATATTAGGCTTTTAAAAATGGAGGTTTAATCATGCAATGGCTTAAAGTTGTGTTGGCAGGACTGATAGAAGTTGTATGGGTTACTGGTTTAGATAACGCCCATAATATTATAACGTGGTTATTCACACTCTTTTTCATAGCATTAAGCTTTTATTTGATGCTTTCCGCCTCAAAACATTTACCTGTAGGTACTGTCTACGCCGTCTTTGTAGGTATAGGCGCAGCAGGCACCGTTATCGTTGATATGATATTTTTCAACCAACCATTTACTTTTTCAAAAATTGCCCTTCTCTTATTACTTCTTATTGGAATCATTGGTTTAAAATTGTCTACTAATAATGATGCTGAAGGAGGTCATTAATATGGCTTGGTTATTTCTTATTATCGCTGGCTTATTTGAAGTGTTAGGCGTTATTTTGTTAAATGAATTATCTCGTACAAAAAAGCGTTTCTATATCGTCTTAATGGCTATAACATTCGTTCTTAGTTTTAGTACATTAAAAGTAGCAATGATTACTATACCGATGGGAACTGCTTATGCGATATGGACAGGTATTGGGACGGCTGGTGGCGCTATCATAGGTATGATATTTTATAGAGAATCTGCTCATTTTAGTCGACTATTTTTTATATTCCTTATACTAGTATCCGTGATTGGCTTAAGACTTATTCAATAGAACTGATAACAATTTAATTTGTATACGCTTACTTCTTTTATTATACTAAGGTAGAAGTATTCATTAAGGAGTGAGTTTAATGGAAAAAGTATATATTGCCGGTGCAATTCCTGAAGCGGGATTAAATCTACTTAAAGAACATTTTGAAGTTGAGATGTATGAAGGTGAAGGTATCATTGATAAAGAAACACTTAAGAAAGGTGTTAAAGATGCATCAGCTTTAATAAGTATATTATCTACAAATGTCGATCAAGAAGTGATTGATAGTGGTAAAAACCTTAAAATCATTGCTAACTACGGGGCTGGTTTTAATAACGTTGATGTAAAATATGCACGTGAAAAAGATATCGACGTTACTAATACACCTAAAGCTTCTACAGCAGCAACTGCTGAATTAACATTTGGATTAGTTTTAGCAGTAGCTCGTCGTATTGTAGAAGGTGATAAATTATCTCGTACAAAAGGATTTGAAGGTTGGGCTCCGCTATTCTTTAGAGGCCGCGAAGTTTCAGGTAAAACGATTGGTATTATCGGTTTAGGCGAAATTGGTAGTGCAGTAGCTAAACGTGCTAAAGCATTTGATATGGACGTATTATATACTGGCCCTCATCAAAAGAAAGAAAGAGAACGTGAAATTGGTGCTAAATACGTTGATTTAAATACGTTATTAGAAAATGCTGACTTCATTACAATCAATGCAGCTTACAATCCAGATTTACATCATATGATTGACACTGAACAATTCAAAAAAATGAAATCTACAGCATATTTAGTTAATGCTGGTCGTGGCCCTATTGTCAACGAAGAAGCATTAGTTAAAGCTTTAGAAAATAAAGAAATCGAAGGCGCAGCATTAGATGTCTATGAGTTTGAACCTGAAATTACTGAAGGATTAAAATCATTAGATAATGTAGTTATCACACCTCATATTGGTAATGCAACGTTTGAAGCTAGAGATATGATGTCTAAAATTGTTGCAAATGATACAATTAAAAAATTAAACGGCGATGAACCTCAATTTATCGTTAACAAATAATATTAAATAAATAATAGAGACCTACTTCTATGAATGTATGTATAAACACTTATAGAAGTAGGTCCTTTATCTATTTATTTACTTTTAGCCTTATATAAAAACTTTGTTTGACCACTAATAAAACGTTTAGGCATTCGTTTCATTAAGCTATTACGTAGAATAACGGTCAACTTGTTGCCTTTTTGCGCAATTGCGCCTATTTTTCTAGAACGCTTTATAACTTTTGCAGTGTGTTTAACTCTTAATTTATCATAACGTGTTAATGCTTTATTAACGTCATACTCTGCTAAACAGTTAGCCAATACAATGGCATCTTCCATAGCTTGGCCTGCACCTTGACCCATATTTGGTGTTGTCGCATGTGCTGCATCGCCTAGCAACAGCGTACGTCCATAAACAAATGTTTTTAACGGCTTCATATCGTATATGTCATGTTGAAGAATACCTGTTTCACTTTGTTTATCGAGAATTTGACGTACTTCATTAGGATAATTGTTAAAATATGCTTGTAAATGAGGTTTCTCAAATGTTGAATATTTAGCATCCTTTTCAGAGGCGTTAATAGTGATAAACCAATAAGCTTGATTATTAATTAAAGGTACAATGCCTACACGTCCTCGTGTACCCCAGTATTCATCTGCAGTTTCACGATTTTTCAAATTTGCCTCTTCTACTAAACCACGGAAACAAGTATAACCTTGATAGAGCACTTTAGCGCCAGGATTAACCGTTTGTCTAATCTTCGAATGAATGCCATCTGCTCCAATACATAAATCGAAAGTCTGGCTCGCATGTTTTGAAAAGTGGACCATCACATCTTCTTCATGATTCTCCACTTTTGTTACCTCGTAATCTGTCATTATACTATTAGATTGAACATAAGAGTATATTAACTCAATCAATGTTTGACGGGATAACGTCACATTCAGTGTGCCTTCTTTTAATTTAGCAGCAGTTAACATTTGTCCTTTAGTATCAAACACGTTCATTGCTGATAAATTTTGACCGGCATTTTTAATACCTTTGGCTAAATCATGTGTGCCTAATTTTTTGAGCACATTATCACCGATACCAATACCGGCGCTAATTTCACTAATATCTGTTTTCTTTTCAAATATCGTCACTTCATGACCCTGTTCTTGTAAAAGCGCCCCAGCAGTTAACCCACCGATGCCAGCACCTATTATTGCAATTTTCATTTATTTACACCTCAAAATTCAAATTCTTCTATTTATTTTCATAGATATTTCAACTTATTTATTAAACGCGTTTAAGTCGTTGTAGCTAATACTCGATATTTAAGAAACATAATAATTTTTACGTATGTGATCTTTTTTAATCCCAAACTGTTCATAGTACACTTTCATATAACGGGCTACATTATCTGCCCAAGTGACGTCACTTGCATACTGGTGTTCCCCTGGTTGTTGAGGGTTCCAACGCATTTGATATAGTGTTATTTGCTCATTATCGAAGTACTGTGTACGCACAAACTTTGCTCCACCTAGAATAGCTTTATAAGGAGAAGTCCATGCTTGTTCTTTTGCATAACTTTTACCTGTATGCACAGCATTCTCATCAAAAGCTCCTACACCAAAGAAATTATAATAACGTTTTCCATCATCTTTAATACCTTTGGCAAGTTCTGAACTTCCATTTGCAGTTTCTACACGGGCATGACTAATTAAATAAATAATATTCACATCATATTTGTCTTGAGCTTTGATAAAAGCATTCGCTTGGTCTTCAAGAATTCCCTGTCCTTTTAACATAGTTTTTACTTCGCTTTTAGACATGGGTACTTTTTGAGAAATATCCATATACTTTAATGCATTATCTTTGTGAGTAATCTTCATTGCTTGTTCAACTTCACTCTCTTGTGCATTAACAAATTTCCCATTCTTATCAACCGTGTTTAATACACTAGGTTGTGTTTGCTTTTGAAACGCTTCTTGAAAAGTAAAATGCCGATCCTCGCGCAAAATATTAGTCTGATTGATGACTAACAGGACAATGAGAATAGCCAGTAAAATAATAAGTATAGTTATAGATAAACGTAAATTAAACTTCTTTTTCATGCGTGCTACAACCCTTTATATGTCTAATTAAGTTAAAAAGAAATATGTAATGATAATAACGATAACGACAATCGCAAATGATAGATTGATAATTATCTTCATTCCTGTACGGTCACGGAATAAAACATTGAAAATCACTAAACTAATTGCTAGAGAAACAGCAAACATTGAAATAGCTAACATTAATTGCATCATAATTAAGAAGATAATTCCTAAGACGATAAACACGTTAGAAACAATAGCCATTAATTTAATTATATTTGGATGAATAGGTCCTCACCCCTCATTTTTAAAATTTAATATATAGTACACCTTACCATAATTCGATATGAAAGTACTGTTAAATTATAATCAAATTTCAAAGAAAAATCCCTATCAAGATCTACATGAAACCATGCATCCCTCAATAGAGATTCTTTAAATTGTTAGAGACTAGTCTTCGTCTCTAGACATACCTTTTAGTAAATTCAACATGTAAGTTAAACTACGATTCATATCGTCGTCTTTGAGCACGCCCATTAAACTGCGCACACTTGTTTTAGCGTTAGGACTAGCTTGATTAGCGACATGTAAACCTTTATTCAATTTATTTAAGAATTGACTTAATTCTTGAACATTTAATTCACCTAGCATAAAGACCATAGGTGCCAAGTTAGTAATTAACCCGGCATATAAATCTTTATTTAACTCAGTCATAAATTTATTTACAATAACTTGACGGCCTCTAATACCACCATTCATTAAATCAAGAATCTTAGCATCGTCTAATGCTTTAACGATACGAATGGCTTTTAAAATGCTATCTTTATTTTCAGCAATCGCATCAGTGACCTCATTTAAACTTTCAAGTTTAATTTGTTCTTCTGACTTTTCTAAACGTTTAATCTTTGTTATTCTCTCAGCCATTATTTATCCACCACATTTCCAGGGAAGACATAGTCTTGACGTTCCCATTTTTTCTGTACTTGGACACTATATTGCGGATTACGTTCTTTATCAACACGGAAGTTTGTAGGGTTTAATGGTGATTTACCTTTTCTAGTCAGTACTTCCATACGACAACTTGTACGTTTATAAGATGGCGTATCAGTATATTTATCGACATCACTATTTGTTAGTTTGTTGATAGCACCTAAATCACCATTTGACATAGCGTCATTATTTAATGGAATGTAAATTTCTTTACCCTTAACGCGATCAGTAACTGTAGCAATTAATGTTGCTTCTCCAGTTTCAGAAATCAAGCGTATTTCCGAACCTTCATGAATATCTCTTTCTTTAGCAAGTTCTGGCGAGATTTCAACGAATGCATTTGGCATTTTGTATTTAATCATTTCAGTTTGATATGTCATGTTTCCTTCGTGGAAGTGTTCAAGTAATCGTCCATTATTAACATGTAAATCATAAACTTCATCTTCTTTGAAGAAGTTATCAAATGTTAATGGGAATAATTTGGCACGTCCATTTTCAAAATTGAAACCATCTAGATATAATGTCGGTTGATCTGTACCATCTGGAGCTACAGGCCATTGTAAGCTATTGAAGCCTTCTAAACGGTCGTAACTTACACCAGAGTAATATGGTGTTAGACGTGCAATCTCATCCATAATTTCTCCTGGGTGACTATAATTCCAATCTGCACCCATACGTTGCGCTATTAATTGGAAGATTTCCCAGTCTGGTTTAGATTCGCCTAATGGTTGTAGCGCTTTATTAATACGTTGGATACGACGTTCAGTATTAGTGAACGTACCGTCTTTTTCAAGTGATGGACTGGCTGGTAATACAACATCAGCATATGTTGCAGTAAATGTTAAGAATTCATCTTGCACTACTAAGAAGTCTACTTTTTCTAGTGCTGATTGTACGAAGTTGATGTTTGAATCTACGATACCAGTATCTTCACCATATAAGTATAATGATTGGATATCACCGTTATGGATACCTTCCATCATTTGATGATTGTCTCGTCCTGGTGTTGGATTTAATTTCACACCGTATTCTTTTTCAAATTTAGCTCTAATTTCGTCATCTGCAACTTTTTGATAACCAGGGAATTGGTCTGGCATACTACCCATGTCACTGGCACCTTGAACGTTGTTGTGACCACGTAATGGATATGCACCTGAACCTGGTTTTCTATAGTTACCAGTTACAAGTAGTAAGTTTGAAATTGCTGTACTTGTATCACTACCAATATCTTGTTGAGTGACACCCATAGCCCAACAAATTGACATTGATTCTGCTTTAGCCGCTTCTTCAGCAAAACTGATAATTTGTTCTTTAGGAATGCCTGTTGCTTCTTCAGCGAAGTCCATTGTAAATAAGTCTAATGATTTATAGTATTCTTCATAGTTATCTACCCATTCGCTCAAGAACTCTTTATCGTGTAAATCATTGTCAATAATATACTTAGTAGCTGCGCCTAACCAAACTAGGTCTGTACCTGGTTTAGGTTGGTAGAAAACATCAGCACGCTCTGCCATTTCGTGCTTTCTTATATCAAAGACATGCATTTTTTGGCCAAATAGCTTTTGAGCACGTTTCATACGAGAAGCAATAACAGGATGTGCTTCAGCTGTATTTGTTCCAATTAGTACAGTCATTGCCGCTTTTTCAAGATCTTCAATTGAACCTGAATCACCGCCGTGACCTACTGTTCTAAATAATCCTTTTGTAGCTGGTGCTTGGCAATATCTTGAACAGTTATCTACGTTGTTTGATCCAAAGACTTGACGTGAAAGTTTTTGCATTAAGTAAGATTCTTCGTTTGTACCTTTAGAGGAAGCGATAAAGGCTAAGTGATCGCCACCATATTCATTTTTAATACGAGTGAAATTATCAGCAACAACATTTAATGCTTCTTCCCATTCAACTTCGTGGAATTCTCCGTCTTTTCTTACTAATGGTTTAGTTAAACGTTGGTCTGAATTGATATGACCCCAAGAGAATTTACCTTTTACGCATGTAGCGATTTTATTCGCTGGTGAATCATGTGAAGGTTGTACTTTGAGAACTTCTCTATCTTTTGTCCATACATCAAACGAGCAACCTACACCGCAATATGTACATACTGTTTTTGTTTTATTAATTCTTTCTTTACGCATTTCGGCTTCTGAATCTGATACTGCGAATAGTAATCCGTCGCCTGGTTCTGCTTTTTTAGTTAAATCAATCATAGCAGCTAATGAACCTGGTTCAGTATCTGTCATATAACCTGCGTTTCCTTCCATATTCACTTCCATCATAGCGTTACATGGACAAACTGTTGCACATTGACCACATGATACACATGATGACTCGTTAATTGGAACATCATTATCCCAGATAACACGAGGGTGTTCGCGATCCCAGTCAATTGAAATAGTTTCATTAACTTCAATGTCTTGACACGCTTCAACACAACGTCCGCATAAGATACATTGATCAGGATCATAACGATAAAATGGACCATAGTCTTTTTCATATGGTTTTGTTTTATATTCGTAAGATTGTTCTTCTAAGCCCCACGCATCCATAGCATTATGTATTTCACAATCTCCGTTATTATAGTCACATACCGTACAATACAACATATGTTTTTCTAAAATTCTATCTAATGCTTCTTTTTGACTCGTTTTAACGTCATTATTTTGAGTATTTACTGTCATAGGTCGATCTACAACAGTACTACACGCACGTTCAATTTTGCCATCAATTTCGACCATACATGTATCACATGTTTGGATAGGTCCCATCGATTCGTTATAGCAAATTGAAGGTACGAAAGTATCACGAGATTTAATAAACTCGAGCAAACTCGTTCCTGGTTCTACAAGATAATCTGTACCGTCAAGCGTCACGATTAAATGTTCTTGCATACTCTCCACCCCATATATATAAATTTTCCGTAAAATCGTTAGACTAAGTTAATATTCCACATCAATACCCACATATATTGAACATAGAATTACATTCATTGTATAACCTGTCTCTTATACACATCT
>NZ_PPRG01000123.1 GCF_002902625.1 Staphylococcus devriesei | reverse complement strand
AGATGTGTATAAGAGACAGGTTTATAATTTTATTGTTTGCTGTATTATCACTATACTTCATTGAAGCCTCAATAAGTTCTTTTAAAGTGATATCTTTTCCTACATATTTTTCTAAAATAGGAGAATAAGCAACTATATCATCTTTGTTAATATGTACTTTTTTATTTAACTTATTATAAGGTACTTGTTCTAACAAAATAGCACTATTTATCGCTTTTGAAGTTGAAGCATAGGCAAATCTCTTATCGGCATTAAATTTTACTTCCTTACCACTTTTAGTATCTAATGCATAGACACCAATATTAGCATTATATTTCTTTTCTAAATTATTTAACTCTTTAGCATGTGAACTGGTTGAATTACATGCACTTAAAACTAAAGCAATTGCAATTAAAAGTATTAACTTTTTCAAAATATACCCTCCAATATTACAGTTGTAATTTCTATAAATCAATAATATTACAATTGTAATATTCGCGTCAATAGTTTATTATAAATATTTGAAAGAAGGTGTTGAAATGGCTAAGTTATTAATAATGAGCATAGTAAGCTTTTGTTTTATATTTCTATTGTTATTATTTTTTAGGTACATATTAAAACGCTATTTTAATTATATGTTAAATTATAAAGTTTGGTATCTAACTCTTCTTGCAGGATTAATTCCTTTCATCCCTATTAAATTCTCTTTTTTTAAATTTAATAATTTGAATAATCAAGAGCCCACAGTTGAAAGTAATTCACACAATTTGAATCCTAACATAAATACCACTAAACCTGTTCATGAGTTTACAACAGACATCCATAAGTTTAATTGGGATTCAATAGATAATATCTGCACAGTTATTTGGATAGTTTTAGTTATTATTTTAAGTTTTAAATTTTTAAATTCTTTATTATATCTTAAGTATTTAAAGAAACAGTCACTTTATCTAAATGAAAAAGAAAAAGATAAAATAAACAAGATACTTTTCAATCATCAATATAAAAGAAATATTGTGATTCGAAAAGCAGAATCTATTCATTCTCCAATAACTTTTTGGTATGGAAAATATATTATTTTGATTCCCAGTTTATATTTTAAAAGTATAAATGACAAAAAACTAAAATATATAATATTGCACGAGTATGCTCATGCTAAAAACAGAGATACTTTGCATTTAATTATC
>NZ_PPRG01000122.1 GCF_002902625.1 Staphylococcus devriesei | reverse complement strand
ACTTCATTGTTCCAGACTTTGCCGATGATAGCGTAGATTTAACAGATATTAAAGAAGTTAAAACAGCGACACGTAAATCAAATGGATCATTGACTATAAATGCAACACCTCCTAAAAAACTCACATGGAGTAACCAACCATACTTCAAAGCTGTTGCAGATAATGCTGGCGTAAGTATTTGTAGACCAAATCATAACAATGTGATGGTTGCTACAAATGAAACATACCAACCTGGCGATGTATTTTATGTTTATGAAATTCGTGATGGTTGGGCTAGAGTATACAGTGCTAGCAATAACGGTTTTGTATGGTATGAACGTCT
>NZ_PPRG01000121.1 GCF_002902625.1 Staphylococcus devriesei | reverse complement strand
GTATCAACATCATCTGTGATGCCGTCTCCATCTGTGTCTGCATCAGAATCTGCATCTGCATCTGCGTCAGAGTCTGCATCTGCGTCTGCATCAGAATCTGCGTCTGCATCAGAATCTGCGTCTGCATCAGAATCTGCATCTGCATCTGCGTCTGCATCAGAATCTGCGTCTGTATCAGAGTCTGCATCAGAATCTGCGTCTGCATCTGCGTCAGAGTCTGCATCTGCGTCAGAGTCTGCATCTGCATCAGAATCTGCGTCTGCATCAGAATCTGCGTCAGAGTCTGCATCTGCGTCTGCATCAGAATCTGCGTCTGCATCTGCGTCAGAGTCTGCATCTGCTGGATCTACTACAT
>NZ_PPRG01000120.1 GCF_002902625.1 Staphylococcus devriesei | reverse complement strand
TCTGCGTCTGCATCAGAATCTGCGTCTGCATCAGAATCTGCGTCTGCGTCAGAGTCTGCATCTGCGTCAGAGTCTGCATCTGCGTCAGAGTCTGCATCTGCGTCTGCATCAGAATCTGCGTCAGAGTCTGCATCTGCGTCTGCATCTGCGTCTGCGTCTGCATCAGAATCTGCTGGATCTACTACATCTGATACACCGTCGTTATCTTTGTCTGTCATTGTTG
>NZ_PPRG01000119.1 GCF_002902625.1 Staphylococcus devriesei | reverse complement strand
AGTTTAATATGTATGATGTAAAAAGAATTTGAATAGTGTATACTTATACTATTAAAATTAGAAATGAGATTATTATGAAAATAGTAGAAGTAAAATCTAAGAATGGTACCAATTTTATGATTTTAGATGGTAATAATGAACCTATAGTAGATGCAGTAAGATATTTGAAGTATCTGGATAGTGTTAAGAAAAGTTTAAATACCAAGAAAACCTATGCCTATGCACTAAAAAATTTTTTTGTTTACTTAGAAAGTAAAAAGATATGCTATAAAGAAGTTAGTTTTGATAACTTTGTTGATTTTATAAGATGGATGAAAACACCTTTTGAATATGAGAATGTCCTCTCTTATCACCGAAAAGAAAAAAGCATTAGTCCTAAGACAATTAATCTGACTATGACTGTAGTATCTAATTTTTATGATTATCTCTATAGGAGTAAAAAATTAGATGTTAATTTCTATGATTTTATGCATATGGAAAGTAAATACTCTAAAAAATATAAAAGTTTCATGCATCACATAAATAAGGACTATAGAACGTTGAAAAATATTTTGAAAGTTAAAGAACCAAAGAAAAAAATAGAAGTGTTAACTAATGCGGAGGTTAAGAAATTATTAGAGGAAGCTAATAATATTAGAGATAAATTCTTAATACAATTACTATATGAAACCGGATTACGTATAGGTGAGGTATTATCATTACGTATTGATGATATTAAATTTGACTTTAGAAAAGGCCATCAAATAGTTTTGAAAAATAGATTTAATGATAATGGTACTTATTTGAAAACTGGGGAAAGAAAAATATTTATTTCCCAATCGTTAATTGATTTATACGATGATTATGTCTACGAAATAATTGACGAACTTTCAATATGTTCTGATTATCTTTTTGTAAAAATAAAGGGGAGAAATGTAGGAGAAGCTATGAATTATAGTGATATATATTCATTATTTAAAAGGCTAAAACATAAAACATCTATAAATGTTCATCCTCATTTATTTCGCCATACACATGCAACTGTTTTTTATAATGAAACTAAGGATATAAAACAAGTTCAAGAAAGACTTGGTCATAGTAATATACAAACGACTATTAATTTATATGTTCATCCCACTGAAGAAGATATACGTGAAGATTGGAATAAAGTAAAGCATCAATTTCAAGTTTTTAATAAAGGGGAATGACTATGTCAATACCAATTAATTTACCTACAAACAGTACTATGATTAATGAATTATGTACATTACAAAGTAGAACCATCAATATAAAAGGAGAGGTTTTAATAACTGAAATATATGATGATTACTTTTTTAAAAATGATGAGTGGCACATTACAGCTTTTAACAAATTCAAGCAATTTCAAGATAGTATCAAGAACTATAGAGACAAAAGAAAAAATGTTTTCTTTAGGATTAAAAGTAAAAATTTGAATTTAGAATTTAAATACCTTTTTTTGAAACTGATAGTTAAAGAGGATTGGTCCTTATCTAATTTATTTAATACTGGAGCAGTAAAGCTTAATAAGATTGCTAAGTTCTTTAATGAAGTTTATCCAAATTTAAATTCTTTACTTGATTGTGATATAAATACATTAGAAAAGCACTGGTTTAATTGGCTGACTGAAAATAATATACCAATAAAAAGAAGATCATCAACAATAGTTTTTGGTGATTATGAATACAAAAGCGGACTGGCTTCTTTTTTAAAGAATATGTACATTAATCTAATTAAGTTCATTGATAAGCGAGAAGAATGGGAAAAAGATAAATGGGATATTAGAAATTTAGAAAAATATGGATTGAGTTATAATAAAACACTAACTGGCAATTATTTAAACTTTGAAAAAATTGAGTCAATTAAAATGCGAGAATTAGCAAAAAAATATTTAAAAAATCGTTTGATAACTGGTGATATAGCATTTGCTACAGCAAGGTTTTATATAAGAGTTTTAACTAGGTTTTTTCAAAATATATCTAAAAATAAAGAAACAAGGAATAGTTTAAATGAACTAGATAGATGTCATATCGAAGCATATATAGAATTTTTGTTTGAATATGCAGCTAATAAACATTTGCAAAGTACTAAGAATTTTGTGAGAGAAGAATTAAAAACAATTAGAAGGTTCTTAAACGATATTATAACTCAAAACTATGCTATAGCACCGTACCAAGATATACGATTTTTAATTTATCCTCAAGACTTACCTAAACACGAAAAGAAAAATAGTAGCCAAATTGATTATATCCCAGATTTTGTATTGGAACAGCTTTTTGAGCATATAAATGATTTGCATAAAGATTTAATACCTGTAGTTTGGATAGCTTTTAAAACAGGATTAAGAATTTCTGATGTATTGACATTACAAAATAATTGCCTTGCAAAAGTTAATGGAAAGTATTCAATAATCACAGATATTGCTAAAACTTTTGTTAAAGGACATAGAATACCAATTGATAATAAATTAGCTGATATAATAGCAGTTTTAATAGCCGATTCTAAAAGTAAAAGTACAAAAGATAATAATCCTAATAATTATATTTTTGCTATTTATAAAGGAAAAAGAAAGGGAATGCCCTTTACACAACATATGGTCAGAGCACACTTAAATCATTTATCAAAGACTAAAAATATTATTGATGAACAAGGAGAAATCTTCCATTTCAAAACTCATCAATTTAGACATACCTATGCAGTAAAATTGTTAAATGGTGGAGCAGATATATTAACGATACAAGAATTATTAGCACACTCCTCACCAGAAATGACTCTAAGATATGCTAAGTTACTTGATGATACAAAGAGAAAGGCTTTTGAATCAGTTATTGATCAAGGAGCTTTTAGTTTTGATGTTGACGGTAAAATTAAAAATATACAGCATAGTAGTGAACTATCTGAAAAAGCATTGAATTCTTTATGGCAAGAACATAAATTAAACGCAATGGACAATCCTTATGGCACTTGTCATGCTAGATTGAGTGGTGATTGTCCATACATGGAAGCTCCGCCATGCCTGACTTGTAATTCTGGGAAACCATGTAAGGATTTAGCTATTGGATTTTCTGATTTAGATGTTGAAAAATATGAATTACATATCAAATCAACGGTCAAATCTATAGAATTAGCTAAAAATAATAATAGACAAGATATGGTTGAAAAGCATATAAATATATTAAATAAATATGAAGAAATACTAGGTAATATAAAAGATGGAAACATTATATTCGGGAGAAGTAATAGAATAAAAGTATAGAGGTTAAGATGGAAAAATTTAATAGACAAGAACAATTAAAACAGTTGCATGCAGAACGAAAAGTTAAAACCGAGAAAAAAGTTGATAAAGCAATAAATGATTTAGTTCAAAAAAATAAAGAAATTAACTTTAACATCGTTTCTAAACATTCAAAAGTTTCGAAAGCTACATTATATAAAAATAATAAAATTCGAAAGAAAATAGAGAAGTTACGTGAACAAAACAGAGAAATATTTGTTCATAAAAATAAAAATGACGGTAAAGATGCGTTAATCTCCTCTTTAAAAAGAAAAGTAAATTCTTTAGAAAAAGAGAAAAAAATGTTGAAAGAAGAAATTAGCGTTTTATATTCTAGGCTGTATGAGGATATTTAAAATAATGGACAATAAAATTGAAAAGATTCTAGAAGATATTAATAAATTACAAGGCTATAAAGTAACATATCAATATGCTACTGCTATAAATATAAAAGATAATAACATGAACCCTTGGTTTGAAAAAATTGAGGAAATTCTATTGAATGTAAAAGGAGTTATACGCATTTTATCTCCTGACAACCCCCCGGTAAATTATGATTATTGGATTTTACCTGGAAGATATAAAAGACATACAAAAGAATATCACGAAAAACTAGAAAAATTTTTAGAAAAATTTGCTACTAATGCAAATATTAATGATGGATTGTTTGATCAAAATAATATACATGGATACAAATATAAAAAATATATATTCACTCCACATATTGAAATTACTCATGAGAACACTTTGAATTTATTTTTTTTAACCTTAACTATATTTAACAATGGTACATTTGTTATAGAAATCATTGAAGACTTAGAGAGTATAAACTTTGGAAGCGACTTGTATAGTACTTTCTCATGTGTAAAAGATAAGATATATCCTCTAATTAATCAAGAAAAAAATAATAGACAAAGACAGTATCAATTGTATGGTAATAGACATTGTAAAAATATTAGAGATGTTTCTAGACAAATTAATAGAATTATAAAAATTAATAGTAAGGATATTTTTGAATATAAAGTATCTAAAAATATGGGTTTTGAAGTTTATTATTTAGCTAATGAAAATGAATTTACTGATGATCCTTTCTATGAGGACGTGAAGATTCAAGAGTGGTTAGTAAATGCGCCTATTTTTTCATTTGAAGGAAAAAGTAAACATTTTAGGCAAGATGGTTATAGCGATAATTATATAAACTT
This sequence comes from Staphylococcus devriesei, assembly GCF_002902625.1. GTDB lineage: Bacteria > Bacillota > Bacilli > Staphylococcales > Staphylococcaceae > Staphylococcus > Staphylococcus devriesei. The sequence continues at coordinate 1,555 of NZ_PPRG01000119.1, read as the reverse complement.
CTTGAATAAAGCATCTGTTTTTGTAGTTTGGATGGATGAGCAAGAAGAAGATGTTTTAGAAAAATGTTCTCAAATGGCACTTTATTTCAATAGTTCTGCTAATTTCTTTTTCTTAGAAACTATGTTAAATGAATTACAATTGTATGGGTATCAACAATATAATTTAAATGGAAAAAAAGAAGCCCTATATTTTAGACAATGGATACTAAATTTCAAGAGATCTATTGCAATTATTTATAGAACAGAGCTTTTACCTAGTTTATATTTATATTTGTATCTAAAGAATAATAATGATTTTAAATCTCCACAATATATTGAAGAATTAAACAAAGAAGAATTATCACTAATTGAATTGGAGCAGTCATATAAGGAAGAAGAAAGAAGCGAAAAATTAAATAAACTTTTGTTAATAATAAGTCTTTTATCAATTTTCCAAGTAGTAGAAATTTTTTTCAGTGATAAAAATAATATATTTAATATCAGTATGATACTTATAATGATTTTGCTAGAAGTATTTCGAAAAAGGTAATTATAAGAACACTATTTAAACTTTTTAAAAGTTTAAATAGTGTTAAGTGATACTACAAACGTTAGCATTATTTAAATTATATATATTATTGTTAGTATCAGAAAAGGAAAATGTATTACTAATTTCATCCTTTTTTAAAATTTTTCCTGTATATTTTGAAATGTTACCGTCTTCCCAATATGAGATTGTACATAACTCATCATTTTGAATTTTTATTTGAAAAATCTGATCTAAATTATCTAATGAATCATGTGTTAGCAATGGTTTTTCTATTTTATTTTGATCCTTTATAATTTGTTCTAAAATTTCAAACTGTTGCGGGAGAGTCGCAAAAGCTTGCCATTTGATTTTTCCACGCCCTTGAGGGATTTTAGGGTTTAAATATTTTCTTGGTATTTTTCTATAATCAGTTTCATATTTATATTCATCTGGCGCATTAGGATTTGGAATCATGTTTACCACCTCATCATCATTGTAGAACGTATGTTCTTTTTTGGCAAGGATTATATAATTTTTTAATGTGATTAATTAATTAATTTAAAATAAGTTATTTTCTATATGGAAAAGTTGAGTAAGATTATCGAGCATTTATAATTATAGTAACTGGAATTATGATGTTTGGTATGTTAATAGTATTTTCTCTTTTAAAAAATGTGAACATAAAAAAATAGAACATATATAATTATAAATAATATATATGTTCTTCGATATTATGAAGTTTTATGAAAGATAGAATTATATCAGTTTTTGTAGTACATTTAGACTATTAAAATTTGTTTATTACATTCTTGGCGGTTTCACTTATCAATTTATCATTAGGTTTATCACTTTTATTGTCTTTATTCGTAAAAATGACTAAAATAATAGGTTCAGATTGGTTCTTAGGATAAACAAAAGCTACATCATTTCTAGAAGCATATGTTATTGCTTGACCACTTTTATCAGCAACCTTATAGTCTTTTGGAACACCATCTTTAATTAAAGTGTCTCCGTTTTTATTATTTAACCTGTCTCTTATACACATCT
>NZ_PPRG01000118.1 GCF_002902625.1 Staphylococcus devriesei | reverse complement strand
GTGGCGGAACTGGCAGACGCACAGGACTTAAAATCCTGCGGTGAGAGATCACCGTACCGGTTCGATTCCGGTCCTCGGCACCATTTTAAATATAGCGCCCGTAGCTCAATTGGATAGAGCGTTTGACTACGGATCAAGAGGTTATGGGTTCGACTCCTATCGGGCGCGCCATTTAAAATTTTAATTAACTACATACGGGAAGTAGCTCAGCTTGGTAGAGCACTTGGTTTGGGACCAAGGGGTCGCAGGTTCGAATCCTGTCTTCCCGACTTCTTAAATATTATGGGGGCTTAGCTCAGCTGGGAGAGCGCCTGCTTTGCACGCAGGAGGTCAGCGGTTCGATCCCGCTAGTCTCCACCATTTAAAGATTTTAGAATGAACATTGAAAACTGAATGACAATATGTCAACGTTAATTCCAATAAGTAACTTAAATGTTACAAACATTATTTAGTATTATGA
>NZ_PPRG01000117.1 GCF_002902625.1 Staphylococcus devriesei | reverse complement strand
TCTTCTCTACGTTTACGTTTTAATGCTCTTTCATGTCTAAGTTCAGCTTGCTGTATTAAATATAGTTGTTTAGATGTTAATGTCTTCTCATTTCTTTCATACACTTGGACCATAGCTAAACACTCCTTTTCCGTATAATAATTCTGGACCTCTTAATCCTCTGTTATATCGACCACGCAAAGTAGTATGTGGTACATTATATTTTTTTGCTGCATTTCTAAGTGAGATATGCTCCCCATTTAAATAAACATAGGTTGCTCTAGGATTTTTACGCATATTTACCAACTCCAGTACGCATTTTCTATATATAAACTGTTATTATTGAAATCAGCTTCGTTGAGAATGTCTCTATCTACATTTTTATAAGCTACATCTATTAAGCGCTCCATCTCTTCGTCAGTTGGTGGATACTCTGTCGATATAGTCACTTGCCCTTTAATTTCAAAATCAACGATTAATTTAGCCATTTACTTAACCTCCTCAACTTGCATGATTATTTTCGGTTCTTCTGCATATTGTTTGAAACTGTGTATCTCAACAATTTGGTTATCGTCTTTCCATACATGCTCGTTTGCAGCATCTAATACTGTTTTGATTAAATTATCTATATCTGGTTTAGTACGTTTATATTGTCCAATTGCGATTAACTTTTGATTTTTTGACCAACTTTTAGGTGGTGCAAAGTAAAAGTAAAGCGCTACTTTCAATCGACCATTTAACATTGCCTTTGGCATTTGCTCTCTGATGTATTCCTTGTGCTTTGTATAAGCTGTTGGCATGTAGGTTTGTACAAATCTACCAGTATTTCTAAAACGTGGACGAGGTGAGCCAATAGGCGCCTCATACACATCATTAAAATTGATTGTTATTTCCAAAGTTGCCACCTCTATAAATATTCGAATAGTGACGTTTGATATCCTCTATTCAAATTTTCGTTTTTGATAAATGTTTCTAATTCATCTTTATTTAAAAACCAACGTTTACCCTCGTAGTAAGTACGTATAATGCCACTTACTCGATATAGTCCGTCGTGGTTTCTAGGAATAACGCTAAGCATTTTGTTACCTTTGTTATCGAACAGATAAAACTTATCTCTTAACCCCATGTTTTATGCCACTCCACTTCGTTATAAATTTGTGACTTCACTTTTTCATAATCATCAAACGGCGATATTTTACGTTGCTCCAGCAAGCGTTTAGTTGCCCAACCTAGCTCAATAAAGTTTTTAGCTATGATTGG
>NZ_PPRG01000116.1 GCF_002902625.1 Staphylococcus devriesei | reverse complement strand
TTAATACAGCAAGCTGAACTTAGACATGAAAGAGCATTAAAACGTAAACGTAGAGAAGAACGTATAGCAAGAGCAAAACGTGCAGAACGTGAAGTGGCTAAGCACAGAGTGAATACTAGGTATTTTAAGAATCTAGTACAGAATAATCTTATGGTTAAAGTCAAAACAGATCAATACGGCAATGTGCAGAGGGGGTAGCGGAATGGAAAACGTAAGGATAATTGATTTGAAAGTAGATAATATTGTTCAGTTCCAAGAATCATTAAAAGGTGTTACGGCCATGCAAACGGCTATAGTCAATCGTGTGTATGCAAATGAAAAAGGTTTGAAAACAGTTTGGTATGCAGATGTAGAGAATGCAGGCGGTTATAAATTTATACTTACAGATAACGACGACTTTGTGAGAGTGAATGAGCCCTTTACACGTAAGGTGGATATGGTACACAAGCCAGAACATTACCACAGTGAATACGGTATCGATTTAATTGAGTTTTGTCGTCAACAATTCACTGACGAAGAATTTAGAGGTGCTATGAAGTTTACTCAAATGAGATATGCACTTAGAACAGGTCGTAAAGAAAATGATGTTCAAGACCAAAGCAAGTTGAAAGAGTACGCAGATAGATTTATGGAAGTACTGAAC
>NZ_PPRG01000115.1 GCF_002902625.1 Staphylococcus devriesei | reverse complement strand
GAAGAGGGATTCGAACCCCCGCGGCCCGTTAAGGCCCTGTCGGTTTTCAAGACCGATCCCTTCAGCCGGACTTGGGTATTCCTCCACTTATTAAAAGAAATGCTATTAAATTATTAGATGGCGGTCTCGACGGGAATCGAACCCGCGATCTCCTGCGTGACAGGCAGGCGTGTTAACCGCTACACTACGAGACCAAATACGGAGGAAGAGGGATTCGAACCCCCGCGGGCCGTTAAGCCCCTGTCGGTTTTCAAGACCGATCCCTTCAGCCGGACTTGGGTATTCCTCCAAAATTATATGGACCTTGCAGGACTCGAACCTGCGACCGAACGGTTATGAGCCGTTAGCTCTAACCAACTGAGCTAAAGGTCCAAATTATAATTCTACAACTAATAATTAGTGGCGGTGGAGGGGATCGAACCCCCGACCTCACGGGTATGAACCGTACGCTCTAGCCAGCTGAGCTACACCGCCATTATGTAGTTTGAAAATTTGAATATGGTGGAGACT
>NZ_PPRG01000012.1 GCF_002902625.1 Staphylococcus devriesei | reverse complement strand
AATTAACATAAGTAAATTGAGAGGGTAAGATATAGCGCTATCATTTTCAGAAAGGGTTTGAGTACGCTTTAAGAGTGGAACATAGGAACTATATAAAACTTGAATCTTTAAACAGATAATTATAAATTGGAGTGAATGCGCTATGAAACGATTAGAAAATAAAATTGCAGTTATTACAGGGGCAAGTACCGGCATTGGTCGAGCATCAGCTCAAGTGTTAGCCGACGAAGGTGCACATATTTTAGCGTTAGATATTTCAGATGAACTTGAATCTACAGTGGCAGATATTAATAATAATGGTGGTAAAGCAACGGCATATAAAGTGGATATTTCAGACGATAAACAGGTTCAAGATTTTGCCAATCAAGCGAAAAAAGAGTATGGACGCATTGATGTTATCTTTAATAATGCGGGTGTCGATGAAAATGCTGGCCGTATTCACGAATATCCAGTAGAAGTGTTCGATAAAATTATGGCAGTTGATATGAGAGGAACGTTCTTAGTAACGAAATTCTTATTACCTTTAATGATGGAACATGGTGGCTCAATTATTAATACATCTTCATTCTCAGGTCAAGCAGCAGACTTATATCGTTCAGGTTACAATGCGGCGAAAGGGGCAGTCATTAATTTCACGAAATCAATTGCGATTGAATATGGTCGTGAGAATATTCGTGCTAATGCGATTGCGCCAGGTACAATTGAAACACCATTAGTTGATAACTTAGCAGGTACAGAAGAAGATGAAGCGGGTAAAACATTCCGTGATGATCAAAAATGGGTAACGCCACTTGGTCGATTAGGTAAAGCAGACGAAGTAGGTAAACTCGTTGCGTTCTTAGCCTCAGATGATAGTTCATTTGTGACTGGAGAAACGATTCGTATTGACGGAGGTGTCATGGCATATACTTGGCCAGGCGAAATGTTAAGTGACAATAGTTGGAAAGACTCAGTAGAATAAGAGAAAGGTTGGAACACCGTTTATCGGTTTTTCAAAGCACACATTATTAATGTTTTAATTTTATCTCAGACTATTATTGCTAACACTAAAGGCTGAACCATTTTTATTTATGGCTCAGCCTTTTAATATTTAATAAGTTATTCATTACCATTTAATTTTATCATATGCGTCGTCGTTAAGTGAGCGTATGATTTCTGTAACTAGGCGTACTGAATTTTCATAATCATCAGTGTGAAGTACTGAAACATTAGAGTGCATGTAACGTAGTGCTACACCAATTGAGATAGTTGGAATGCCTTCATTAGCGACATGGAGACTTCCTGCATCTGTGCCACCGCCTGGCGTTGTATCCCATTGTACCGTAATATAATGTTTCTTAGCGACTTCTTTAATGTGTTGACGTAAGCCTTGATGTGCAACGTTAGAAGCATCCATTAATATGACGACAGGACCGTTGCCAATGGCCGTATCACTGCCTAGGTTAGCCATTCCTGGTGTATCGTAAGCGACCGCTACATCAACCGCAATGGCTAGATCAGGTTTAATCTTGTTAGCAGCTACTTTCGCACCACGTAAGCCTACTTCTTCTTGTACTGTCCCTCCAGCATAAACATTTATGCCGATATTTTCATCTTTCAGGTTGTTTAATACATCAATAGCTAATGCACAACCATAACGATTATCAAACGCTTTAGCTGTTAAATATTTACCATTAGCTAATTGTTCAAATTCGCTATAAGGCGTAATCATATTACCAACCTCGATACCGTGTTGTTCCGCGTCTTCTTTGCTTCGTACACCAATATCGATAAACATATCTTTGATTTGAACAGGTTGTTTTCTTTCTTCAACGCTTAGTGCATGAGGTGGTTTAGAACCAATAATACCACGTATTTCCGTACCATCGTCAGTTGTAATAGTCACTTTTTGTGATAGCATGACTTGATTCCACCAACCACCAATCGGTTGGAACTTGATAAAGCCGTCTTTATCGATTTTAGTTACAATAAAGCCAATTTCATCTAAATGACCTGCCACCATTAATGATTTAGTACCATTTTCACTTTCTTTCTTCCCGAAAATGCCCCCCAAACCATCTTCAATAATTTCATCGCTAACTGGTTCGAGATACTCACGCATTTTCTCTTTAACATTATGTTCATAACCAGCGATACCATTAACATCTGTTAATGATTTGAGTAATTCGATTGATTCCTTCATTTTCACACGCTCCTAATAGAAATAGTTACTGTCATTGTAGCATGCCTAGATTTAATTTTCTGAAAAAAGTGTTTGTAATAGAAAGTATAAGGTAATGTTATAGATAATGAGATATAATTTAGTTGAAATATACATAGTAGGAAGTAGATGAATAAGATGAAAAAATTCTTAACGTTAACGATAATCTTAGTATTAAGCGTAGGTATATTAGGAGCTTGTAGTAAAGAGCGTTCTAAAACATACGAGGGGAATGTGGAAGGTAAACATGTCTTAACGACGCTATCTTATAAGAAGAATAAGGTGGTCAAACAATCGACAGTGAGCACATTGAAATATAATGATTTGGGCATGTCGAAAAAAGAAGGTGAGGATGCGTTTAAAGAGAACCGTCCGTTAAAACATTTAAAAGGTGTAACATATCGTTTAGAGAATAATCATGGTAAATGGGTGGAAAATATAGATATTGATTATACAAAGGGTGATATTAAGCAAATCAAACAATACTTCTCATTAGCCTTAACCTCTAAAAATGATAAGAAGGTTAATATGGAAGGTACAGTAAGACAATTAAAACGCATGGGATTCACTCAAAAAAGTAATATGACAGATGATTAATAAGAAGGTTGGAAAATTAATTATATTTTGAGATGCTTGTAAGCAGTTGCTCAAAACTTGCATAATTAATGACCCAACCTTTAATTTTTAGATTGAATTTAGCGCTTCGTCGAGGTCTTGGATAATATCTTCTACATTTTCAGTTCCGATAGATAGACGAACCATTTCTGGAAGTACGCCTGACTGACGTTGTTCTTCTTCAGTTAATTGTTGATGTGTTGTGCTAGCCGGATGGATGACTAATGATTTTGAATCACCAACGTTAGCTAATAGTGAGAATAATTGTAACTTATCAACAAAGTGTGCGATATCCTCGATAGAACCATCTACGCCGAAAGTTAAAATTGCGCCTTGGCCTTTAGGTAAATATTTATTAGCTAAATGGTGATATTTACTGTTTTCAAGTCCTGGATAATTTACCCACGTTACTTTAGGGTGTTGGTCAAGGAATTGCGCTACTTTTAGGGCATTTTCAGAATGACGCTCCATGCGTAAATGAAGTGTTTCAAGTCCAATTAAGAACTCATGAACGTTATAAGGAGAGACGGCTGAACCTAAATCACGTAATAATTGAACACGTGCTTTAGTGATATAAGCTGCTTCTCCAACATCGTTAGTATAAGAAATACCATGATAACTTGGATCAGGTTCAACTAAACCTGGGAATTTACTATTATCCCAGTTGAACTTACCGCTATCTACAATAACCCCACCAATAGATGTCCCATGACCACCAATAAATTTAGTGGCAGAATGGATAACCACATCAGCGCCGTGTTCAAATGGACGGCATAAGTAAGGAGAAGCGAACGTATTATCAATCACTAAAGGTACGCCATTATCGTGTGCAATCTTCGCAACCGCTTCAATATCTAATACATCAATTGCTGGGTTGCCAATTGTTTCGGCATACACTGCGCGTGTGTGTTCATTGATGGCAGATTTAAAATTATCTGGGTTACTTGGATCGACGAAATGAACTTTAATGCCTAACTTTTCAAAGGTAATATGAAGTAAATTGTATGAACCACCATAAAGATTAGATGAAGCAACAATTTCTGAACCTGATTCTACAATGTTTAATAACGCAAGTGTAATAGCAGCTTGTCCAGAAGATGTCGCTAAGGCGCCTACACCGCCTTCAAGTTGAGTGATACGTTCTTCAAAGACGTTTTGCGTAGGATTCATAATACGTGTATAAATATTGCCGGGTTTAGCAAGTGAAAACAAGTCTTGGGCATGTTGCGTGTTATCAAAAACATAGCTTGAAGTTTGATAGATTGGAACGGCACGAGATTTTGAGAATTCATCAACTTCTTGACCAGCATGAATCGTTTGAGTCTCAAATTTCCAGTTTGAATGTTGTTCTGACATAAGTAAAACCTCCAATTGATAGAAAATTCTGATATTTTTAATTATATTATACCGCAGTTTCGATTTAAATCAAACCAAATTACTAGGAATTAAAAAGGAGAGGTTGGGACGCCGTTTATTTGTCTCCCAAAGCACAAATAATTAACGTCTCAACCTCAACCTCGTAAGTGATGTAGTTTAAAATTTAATCGATTAGTTTAAGTTTATAATTTGCGATATTTTCAATAGAGCCATCTTTACGTTTGATTACGATATGGTCACTTGTAATCTCATCTGGACTTTTAACGCCTACTGCAGCAGCAATATTAAATAATCCTTCGTGTAAGCTTGTGATGTAGTTGGTTACTCGATATTGTTTTTCTTCTACAATTAAAGCTTTCTCTTTCTTAGGGTCTGTTGTCGCTACACCCACAGGACAAGTATTAAGATGACATTGTTGGCTCATAATACAACCAACGCTAATCATCATACCGCGGGCGATGTTCACTAAGTCTGCTCCTAGTCCTAAAGCGATGGCTACTTTGTCAGGGGTGATTAATTTTCCTGAAGCGAAAATCTTCATCTTATCACGCACTTTATAGCGTTCTAATACACCTGACACGATAGGTAGGGCAGTAAATAGCGGTAAGCCGACACCATCTTGAAGCTCTTGGAACGTGGCTCCCGTGCCACCTTCACCACCATCGACAGTAATAAAGTCTGGATAGATTTCAAGTTGAATCATTGTTTGAACAAGTTTCTCGATTTCTTCGACTTTGCTTACAACGATTTTAAAGCCCACTGGTTTTTGGCCTAATTGACGGATCTTATCTACGAATTTTAATAAGTCCTCTGGAGAGTTGATAAACTCGAAGCGGTTAGGTGAGTTAACTGTTTTGTATGGTTCAATATTTCTAATTTGAGCAATTTCTTCTGTCACTTTATTAGCTTCCATATGGCCACCACGTGTTTTTGCGCCTTGAGCCAGTTTAAGTTCAAAGGCTTTAACTTCTTTATGTTGCGCCATTTCTACAAACTTATCATCGCTAAAGTTACCATCTTTATCGCGAACACCAAATAATCCTGGGCCAATTTGGAAGATAATATCGCCACCACCTTTTAGATGGTATTCTGATAAACCACCTTCGCCTGTGTTCATCCATGTACCAGCACGCGCTAATCCTTGTGATAATGCGGTAATTGCACGCCCACCTAGCGCACCATAACTCATCCCCGATTGTCCTACTAAACGCTTGATTTTAAATGGATGCGCCAGTTCTTTACCTAAGACTACCGCATTGTCTGATGATAAATAGTATGGATCAATATCTTTTCTATCACGATGTTCATCTCTTTTAAACAATCGCTCATTATCCACTGTATACACAAAAGTTGAAATCATTGAAGAATTATCGATATGAAGTTCATTTCTTTGTAGCGGAAACATCGTGTTACGAATATAGAAACCTTCTTCATAATCACGTTGTGTACCGAAGCTTGACATGCGTGTATTATATTTGCCGGCTAAGACAATATTGGTATATTGATTTCTTGAAAATGGTTTCCCCTCTGTATCATTCGCAAATAGATATTGACGTAATTCTGGACCGATTTTCTCGGCTAAATAACGCACACGTCCTAGAACTGGATAATTACGTAATACACTATGTTGTGATTGCCCTTTATCTTTGAATAGGAAAATCAAAGCAAGGACGATTACTGCAATTACGATTATAAAAATCATAACGTTTACAATAAATTGCATTGTTGTAAGTAATGATAACAATTATAATTTCCCCCTTATATCCTTTTACATTTTCAATCATACACCAACACTTCTTTTTTACAATTCAAATTTTTAATAAATTTTAAAATTTTTATAATCGCAACTTTGTTACAATTTAAAATATAAAATAATAATTAGTTTTCTGTGGTAAGGTTAAGCAAAGAAATTATTGAGGTGTGTTATGAATAAAGAAGTTGTAGCGCGTGTGGTTCCGAGAAATCGATGGGGGACTGACGACATTGTAAAGAAAGATTTTCTATTACTTCCTATTTATATATTTTTCCAAATATTAATGCCAATTATTATCGTATTTGGTGTTCTAGGCGTGACGGCGATGATTACCCAAGATCCGCCACCATTATATTTATATAATTTAACATTAAGTATGAGTTTCGTTATCGCACAGTTTATTGCGATTGGAGCATTTTTTGTCTTACATAAGTTTTATATCGCAAATGTTGCGCGACGCCAGTTGTATTATGTTAAACAACAATACATGGGCGTAATAGCATGTGTAATTGTCATTAGCTTAATTTTATACTTTGGTTTTAATGCTTTAGCACAAGTTATGCCGTCGCCTTTAGGATATGAAAAGACGCAAGCACTCATTCGGCTAGAAGGACTATTTAATCATCCTACAGCAATAATATTTACTTTTATGAGTATGGTTATCTTGAGACCTTTAGTTGAAGAATTAATACTAAGACATTTAATTATTCATGAACTAGGTAAAAAGTGGAATCTCGCCTTCGTTATTATTTTAAGCTTGTTTATTGAAGTCATTTTGCATGTGTATGATTTAATTTCAATAATGGAGATAATACCGTACATGATATTATCAATAGGCGCAATCTTCGTTTATTTATATAGTGGTAAAAATTTAGCTGCATCTTATTTGTACCATAGCTCTGTACAATTAGTGATATTTATTATTACAATGATTGAAAGGTTCTTTTAATATTTGAAAAGAATTAGGTAACTTACTTTTCAAAGATAAGAAGAAAAGGAGAAAAATATGACTTCGGAATATAAAGATTCACAATCACTTTCACAGAAGCCACCACTAAAGAATGAGTTTGCCTCTAAACGCGTAGTTAAACGTGACTTTTGGTTAATACCAGGATACTTGGGATTTAATATATTATTACCACTTGTATTGTCAATTTTTGCGATGTTGTTTATGGTTTTGTTAACAGGTAGCAGTTCTGAAAATGAATATATGCGAAAGGCCATGGGAATTAGTCAAGTATTCGCATTAATAGGCCAGTGTTTAGTGTTGCTTTTATTTTACTTAATGCATCGTAAAACACTTATTCCATTGGCAATTCAACGGTTTAAAGATTTGAAAAAGCATATCATACTCATTGTTGTCGTGTTCATTGCGATGTATTTGTTAAATTATGCGTATGCATTTGGAATGGAATTCTTACCTAAGAAATACCAGTTCGATGAGACGGAGAATAATAAACAAATTATTCAATTATTCAAAACGACTTGGATTTGGCCGATACTCTTTTTAGATATCGTCATCGTTACACCTATCGTAGAAGAATTATTGTTTAGACATCTCATTATTCATGAATTGGGTAAGAAATTAACGTACGGGTTAATGTACGTAGTTTCAGTTGTATTTTTTGCAAGTTTACATGTATTAAGCGCATCTTCAATATTTGAAATAGGTCCATATATCATTATGGCAACAGGTTTCGTTGTAGCTTATCATTTTAGTGGACGGAATCTTGCCACAACGATTGTACTACATATGATTAATAACGGCATATCCTATATTACTATTATTGCCACGATGTTGTGGAAATAAATGATGACAGAGAAGTGGGAGAGTGGAGCTCAAGAGATGAACTTGAGTTACACTTAACCGCTTCTTTTTTGTTATTATAAAGGAAAAAATTAATTAATATAAAAAATATTTTTGTATAATGATTTAATTTAGTGTTGTAAATAATGAGGAAGAGGAGGGACGGCTATGTTATTAGAAGTGAAACATCTGACTTATAAAGCGGATAGAAGGATAATATTAGATGATGTTAACTTTCAATTGGAAGCGGGAGAAACAGTAGCTATTATAGGTCCATCTGGAAGTGGCAAGAGTACATTTCTTAAACAAATCAACAATTTAATAAGCCCTACGAAGGGGGATCTACTTTTCAAGGGAAAGCCTTATAATGATTATCCACCCGAAGAATTACGCTCGAAAATTAGTTATTTGATGCAACAGAGCCAATTATTTGGTGAAACGATAAGGGATAATATGGCGTTTCCATCGCTTGCACATGGAGATGACTTTGATGAAGAGAAGGCGCAGCAATTGCTCGAGAAAGTTAGTTTAGGTCATTATAAACTTAATGATCGCATTGAGCATCTATCTGGTGGGGAACGACAAAGAATTACAATCGCACGTCAGTTAATGTATCGTCCTGAAATCTTATTGTTAGATGAATCTACAAGCGCATTGGATACACATAATAAAGAAAAGATTGAGGACATTATTTTTGAATTAGCACGTGAAGGTGTCGCAATTTTATGGATAACACATAGTGATGACGAAAGTATGCGTTATTTTCAAAGAAGAATTACGATTGCCGATGGACAGATTACTAAAGAGGAGGACTTGAATCAGGATGAGTAATACAGCCCTCTGTTTAACTGCATTATTACTATTAATACCTATCTTTATTTCCTATAAAGAAGGCTTGCATATCATTAAAGATTTAGTTGTAGCGTCTATTCGTGCCGTCGTTCAACTGATTATTTTAGGTTTTGTGCTTCACTATATTTTTAAAATAGACGAAGCATGGATTCTTATTCTAGCCGTCCTTGTCATTATTGTGAATACTTCATGGAATACGATTAACCGAGCGTCACCTGTGATGCATCATGTATTTTTCATTTCTTTCACAGCTATTTTTATCGGTACAGCGTTACCTTTAACAGCTACAGTATTAGCAGGCGCGATTGATTTTAAAGCCAATGAAGTTATTCCTATCGGGGGTATGTTGGCTAACAACGGTTTAATTGCTATTAATTTAGCCTATCAGAATTTAGACCGTGCCTTTGTCAAAGATGTCACTGACATTGAATCTAAGTTAACATTAGCTGCCACACCTAAGCTTGCTTCTAAAGAATCAATCAGAGAAAGTATACGTCTAGCAATCGTACCAACGATTGATTCCGTTAAAACATATGGTTTAGTATCAATTCCAGGTATGATGACGGGGCTAATTATTGGAGGAACTCCACCATTACAAGCGATTAAATTTCAACTGCTTGTGATGTTTATTCATACTACTGCCACTATCATGTCAGCTTTAATTGCAACTTATTTAAGTTATAACCAATTCTTTAATGCACGACATCAGTTAGTAGCACGCGAATCCCCAATAAAAAGTAACGAACATGAAAGTGAATGATTAACGAATATTTAAAAGATAATGAAAAAGTGCATTAAAACCTTTTTGAAGAAAATTACAATTGAATATTATATAATAGAACAGTTATAATACTTGGAAAATAGTTTGTAGCTGTTTTTTTATTTTTAGGAGATTATATTTATTAATGAGCAATATTTGTATAAATAACACAACGAAAGGAGTAAATAACATGTCTGTCATGCGCATAGCGACATTCATTATTAGTGTCTTCATCGTAGGCATGGTTGAAATGATGGTCGCCGGTATCATGAATCTTATGAGTGACGACCTAGGCGTTTCAGAACCAATTATTGGTCAACTTGTTACGCTTTACGCACTAACATTTGCGATTTGTGGACCTATTTTAGTTAAGTTAACCAACCGCTTTCCTGCACGTTCAGTTTTACTATGGACGTTGGTAGCGTTTATCGTGGGCAACGGTATCATTGCGATAGCGCCTAATTTCACTATTTTAGTCATTGGACGTATCTTATCTTCAGCAGCCGCTTCTCTCATTATTGTAAAAGTGCTTGCTTTAACTGCAATGCTTACTGTTCCAAAGAATAGAGGTAAAATGATCGGCGTCGTCTACACTGGCTTTAGTGGGGCTAACGTTTTCGGGGTGCCTATTGGAACAATGATAGGTGATTGGATTGGTTGGCGTTTTACATTCGTTTTTATTATTGTAATCAGCCTTCTTGCTGGTTTACTAATGTTGAAATATTTACCAACTACAGGAGAGCTTAACGATGCGAATCGAATGTTTAATCAAGTGACAGAGGATAATCAGTCGTCTTCTCGTATTTTACGTCCTGCAGAAATTGTGAAATACTTAGCGATTACTCTGTTAATTCTTATTGCTAATTCTGTAACTTTTGTCTATATTAATCCACTTATTTTGGAAAATGGCCATAGCATGGGATATGTATCATTAGCGTTATTAGTGAATGGCGTGGCAGGTGTTGTTGGTACATCATTAGGTGGCGTCTTAGCGGACAAACTAACAAGTAAGCGTTGGCTAATCATTGCCTTTTCAGTCTTTACTGTGATGATGTTAATCGTCAATTTAATATTATCTACGACAGTTTTATTATTAATTGGACTCTTTATTTGGAATATCGTTCAATGGAGTACTAACCCAGCAATTCAAAGTGGGATTATTGAACATGTCGAAGGTGACACAAGCCAAGTGATGAGTTGGAATATGTCTTGTCTTAATGCAGGCATCGGTTTTGGTGGCATCATAGGCGGACTTGTAGTATCTAACATTTCTGTCGAAGCGGTCACGTTAGTAAGTGCCTTTATCGGCTTTGTAGGCTTAATCGTCGTACTTACATTGAAAAATTATCACTACGCTAAAAATTAATGTTCAAGGGAGTGGGGCAGAAATCTAGGGAACAGGACAGAAATCTAGGGAGTGGGGCAGAAATCTAATGTAATTTCAAAGATTTCGTCGCCCCACCCCGGCAAGGTTGACTAGGAATAAAGAAAGTGAGGCTTGAACGTCTCTTTATTTTAGACAACTACTGCCATAACTAAAGGTTGAACCATTTTTTATATTAATGGCTCAACCTTTTTATTTTTATTATATATATACATGTGGTTGGGTATGATGAATGGAATATGGTGTCCATGGCATGGTGCTATTCTTTGCGAAATAGGCTAAATCATTCATTATTTGTTGACTTAACGCTATTTCAGAAGTTAAATTTTTAACATTGTGTGCGTTTAAAATTTCCATTTTCCCAAACCAAAAGATTAAATCTAAAATATGATACGCACTTTTGAAATCTGAATGAGATGATAACGACCAATCGAAACGTACTAACCATTTATGAGGATTATTCTTCAAGTTATCTAGAAATTGTAAGGCAGGCTGTTTGAAATATAAGTCCGTGACAACTTGCGCTTGTTGCTGACCCGTTTGAGCTTCTTCAATATTAATCGTAACATCATTTAATTTCATGACCTCTACAAATCGTTAGGGTGCTAATTTGCGCGACTCATTGCGAATATAACAATCCCCTTCATTCTGGGTATAACTAACAACAACTGGCTTAGTGAATTCAGAAAGGGAACGGTACATTGTTGTATCATCAATGGGGGCATAAATAAGTTCCAACCCTTTAGATTTCCCTCTAACGCTTTCATCTTCTTCCATTAATTTTAGTATTTCATTATCTGTTAACTCTTCTATCTCTTTATTTGGAAAATATTGTTCTCTCAATTTATCAAAATGTTGTGCTTTCAAATAGCCAATTTGTGGTGTATCAAGTTGTAAAGTACCACTTAATAATATGACTTTCCGATAGTACATATCTAACTCAGGTTGTTGCATCAATGTCATTATACTCATACTTCCTGCAGACTGACCTATTAAGGTAACGTTGTGAGGATCGCCACCGAAGTCTTTAATAAAACGATGAACCCATTTTAAAACGTTAATTTGATCGGATAGACCATTATTTTTCTAATAGCTTTGATTGAAGTAGGACCAGTCTAAATAACCTAAAGCGCCTAAGCGATAATTAAATGTCACGACTATCACATCGTGTTGTTGAACGATATGTTCAGGCGTGTACAATTCGGCAGAACCATGACCATTAATAAAACCGCCACCGTAAAAATAAATCATAACTGGTTTATTTTTAAGTTGATTATTTTGCGACCAAATATTTAAATATAAACAATCTTCACTCTGGTTGAATGAGGCTGGTTTAGAAGAAAAGAATGCTTCTAACTTATTGTCAGGTTGGGGAGGGATACTTTGAAAAGCTGAAGCCTCAATGATGTTATCCCAAGTCGTTACTAATTCAGAGTGTTTGAAACGACGATTTTTAATAGGAGGATAAGCGTAGGGAATACCTAAAAACATATGTAAACTATCTTTTTCAATACCTCTAATACTGCCACCACGAGTTTGAATTGTGACCATTTCATCACCACTTCCTATAAGCTATTTATCCTTACTTTACCATTAAAAAAGCATAAAAAAATAGAAGTAAGACAGGAATCTAAATTAATCTCTGTCTCACTTCTAAACCTTACCTATTTCTCAGGTCGTTGTTGATTAGCGTCTTGTGATGTTGTCTCCATTGTATCTTCTTTCATTTTTTTATTAATACGTTTTGCGCGTTTGAAATAAATACTTTCAAAGTGACTGATTGTACCAAGTTTATAGAAGATACAAGCAATGACAATAATAACGATGAAATCGTAAGGGTAATGGATTAAATTAATACCATTAAATTCTTTACTACCAATAAATGACATTGTAGCTAACAGAATTAAGTAAACGATAATCCATAAACTACCACCGATTTGTTTTTTAGTATTACTCCAATTCATTTGATATTCATAGAAGAAATAAATTGGTAAACCTAAAATAATAATAAAGATGACTTCGGCAGTTGTTGGCCACATTGCCCAATAGATTGCTAGTGATGCTAAAACGAATGAGAATGGTGCCATGAATTTTAATAATGCACCTCGGAATGGACGGTGTAATTTAGGACCCAT
This sequence comes from Staphylococcus devriesei, assembly GCF_002902625.1. Taxonomy (GTDB): domain Bacteria; phylum Bacillota; class Bacilli; order Staphylococcales; family Staphylococcaceae; genus Staphylococcus; species Staphylococcus devriesei. Next base: position 3,359 of record NZ_PPRG01000012.1, on the reverse strand, counting down.
CTTACGTAAAGCAATAACTGTCGTTGGACCAGTTAAATAAGCAACTAATGTTGCAGTTGAAATTACTGCTGCAAGTACTCCCCAGTCACGGAACAACGTTACCATAATCATACTTACAATGGCATTAAAGACAATTGCTACACGTGGGATGTTATATTTTGAATTAATTTTTCCTAAGAATTTAGGAATATGTCCATTTTTCTCCATTGCGTTTAACACGCGCCCTGTAATTGCGACGAAAGATACACCTGTACCAAATGGTGAAACTACGGCTTCAATGTAAAGTAAAATAGCTAACCAGTTTAAGCCTAATAGAATTGCCATATCAGCGAAAGGCGAGTTGAAATTAATGCCGTGCCAACCATGCTCGTGAATCATTGATTGAGGCATTGATGTGATAAATGTACTTTGTAAAACTACATATAAAATCGCACTTAATGTTAAAGAAATCGCGATACCACGTGCAATATTCTTTTCAGGATTTTTAATTTCAGAACCCATATTAATGATTGTTTGGAAAGCATTAAATGAGAAAATGATACCTGATGTTGTAGTAGCCGCAAAGATTGGTGCACTACCATACGGCATAAATTCACTTATCGATGAACCGTAATTACTCGTATCGAAACCAGAAATCATTAACATAATGATTGTTAATAAAGGTACGCCGAGTTTAAATATAGAAATTAAACTTGTAAATGATGTTAATAATTTCACTGACCAATAGTTTAACAGTGAAAAGATAATAATAATCGCATAAACGGTAAATAGACCTACCGTGCTAATTGTTCCGTTATGCATTAATGCAGATGTCGGCTTAGCCCAGTCCCAAGGCCAAGAACTAATATATTGAACGGCTGATACCGCTTCAATAGGAATGATAGTTACAAGTGATACCCAGTTTGCCCACGCTGCAATAAATCCTAATAGAGAGCCGTGTGTGTACTGGGCGTAGTTACTCATACCACCTGATTGCGGAAACATTGTTCCAATTTCGATATAGTTATATGAAATGGATCCGATGACGATAAATCCAATTATCCAAGAGATAATCGATGCTGGTCCAGCCACTGAAGAGGCTTCCCACGCACCAAAGAGCCATCCGGAACCGATTAAACCACCTAACCCAAGTAAGACTAGTTGAGTCAGATTGATCTTATTGCTATTGTTGTTATTCTGTCCCATAAAATCTCCCTTTATTCATTTTAATATTTATTAAAAATTACACAATATAATTATACTCATATCGATAAATTAGTCAATTTATGATTTTAGTATTTTACAAATTATTGTGTTATTTATAGTTGATTAGAATTAATCATATTATAATAATTATATCGTTTTATATTTATATGAAGAAGGTGTATCGAATGACTCAGAAAGAGGCAAATCCAGATGTTTTAACTTTTTTAGAAAAAGAAAGTCAATGGAAAGAAGCGTATCAATATTTAAGAAATTTGATATTTGAGAGAACTGAGTTAGAAGAAACTTACAAATGGATGCACCCATGTTATACATTGAATAACAAAAATGTAGTATTAATTCATGGGTTTAAGCATTATGTAGCATTGTTATTTCACAAGGGCGCTATCTTAGATGACCCTTACCACACACTTATTCAACAAACAGAGAAGGTTCAGGCAGCAAGACAATTAAGATTTAATACATTAGAGGAGATTAAAGAACGACAAGAAGAAATTCTATATTATATTAATGAAGCAATTAAAGTTGAAAAAGCTGGAAAAAAAGTGGCTTTAAAACATGTTGAAGATTATATAATTCCTGAAGAATTACAACATAAATTTGATGAAATGCCAGAATTTGAAAAAGCATTTTATCAACTTACACCTGGAAGACAACATCAATATATTTACTATATTAACCAAGCCAAACGTAGCCAAACACGACAAAGTAGAGTAGATAAATATGTTGATCATATATTAGAAGGCAAAGGCATGCATGATAAATAATTAAAAAGGCTTGGGGTGTTCTCATTGGAAAACGCCCTCAAGCCATACTTTTGATTGATGAGTATTTAAATTTATCCGTTTAATTTAACGAGGATTTTAGCTTGTGATTTATCATTCACTAATTGTTCGAATCCAGATTCAACGATGTTTTCTAATTCGATTTCGTCAGTAACTACGCTCTTAACGTCTAAGCTACCGTTCGCAATTAAATCGATTGTTTGTTGGAATGTAGTTGGTGAATAAGCAATTGTTGATGCTAAGTGTACGCCAGAGTTAGTTAATAACATTGGGTCGAAGTCTACTTCGTGAGCGAAGATAGAAACGATAACAACTGTACCTCTAGGACGAGTAACTTGTACTGATTGAGATAATGTTACGCCGACACCAGCTACTTCAAAAGTAACGTCTACGCCATTTTCAGTATGTTCATTAATGAATTCCACAGGGTTAGTATTACCAGAATTGATAACGTGAGTTGCACCAACTTCTTTCGCTTTTGCTAAACGTTCTTCTGATAAATCGAAGACGAAGATTTTGCTTGCGCCAGCTGCTTTAGCTGCAACAACTGTTAATAAGCCAATTGGGCCAGCTCCAAAGATAGCGACAGTATCACCAAATAGTAAATTACCTTCTTTAACAGCTTGTACTGCTACAGCTGTTGGTTCTACTAATGCACCTTCTTTATCTGAAACATTTTCAGATAATGTATAAACATTTTCTTCAGGCGCGTTAGTGAATTCTGCGAAACCACCATCTGAACCTAAACCGATGAATGAATAGCCATCGTATAAGTCTACACTTTCGTCTTTTTCACGTTTTGAAACAGTTGGGTTACCAACGACACGGTCGCCTTTTTTATATTTAGTTACATCTTTACCAACTTCTTCTACAACACCTGCGAATTCGTGACCTAACGTTACAGGTGCTTTTTGACCTAAGAATGGGTCAGGTTTATCTGTAGAAATAAAGACAGGTCCTTCTAAATATTCATGTAAGTCTGTACCGCAAATACCTGCCCACGATACTTTTACTTTAACTTCGTTGTCTTGTAATTGCTTAGGCTCGCGATCTTCCACGCGAACATCTTTTTGACCATACCATACTGCTGCTTTCATTTGTAAAACATTCCTTCGTTAAATACTTACTACACTTATAGATTAATACTATTCTGATAAAAATTCAATTTAACCTATATGAATGAAAAGGATTATTTCAAGTAATTGAAAAGTGTGTGAACTTTAAGTTATCAGTCGAATTTGAATTAATCGCGCAATGTTTGTTAATGTTTAAATGATTCATAAAAAAATAATTTGTGAACTTTTTTAATAGTCAGTTTAACAAATGTTTAAAAAATTTATATAGGGTATATACTGTCTCTTATACACATCT
>NZ_PPRG01000114.1 GCF_002902625.1 Staphylococcus devriesei | reverse complement strand
AAAGCTTTAACACTCTAATTCACTCGGTTTTGCTTGGTAAAATCTAATTTACTTACTTATCTAGTTTTCAATGTACAATCATTTAAATCAATAATCACAATAAGAAATTATATCAAACTATAATATCCTATGCAATCTTCATTTAATTGTTGAATGTTTCAATAAACATTCAAAACTGAATACAATATGTCACGTTATTCCTTCACCTCTACGAGGTGTTCCGAATATATCCTTAGAAAGGAGGTGATCCAGCCGCACCTTCCGATACGGCTACCTTGTT
>NZ_PPRG01000113.1 GCF_002902625.1 Staphylococcus devriesei | reverse complement strand
CCCCCGACCTCACGGGTATGAACCGTACGCTCTAGCCAGCTGAGCTACACCGCCATTATGTAGTTTGTAAATTTGAATATGGTGGAGACTAGCGGGATCGAACCGCTGACCTCCTGCGTGCAAAGCAGGCGCTCTCCCAGCTGAGCTAAGCCCCCATATTTAAATTATTTAAAAGTTCCTATCGGGAAGACAGGATTCGAACCTGCGACCCCTTGGTCCCAAACCAAGTGCTCTACCAAGCTGAGCTACTTCCCGTAAGAGAACGCGCCCGATAGGAGTCGAACCCATAACCTCTTGATCCGTAGTCAAACGCTCTATCCAATTGAGCTACGGGCGCAAAATATAAATGGTGCCGAGGACCGGAATCGAACCGGTACGGTGATCTCTCACCGCAGGATTTTAAGTCCTGTGCGTCTGCCAGTTCCGCCAC
>NZ_PPRG01000112.1 GCF_002902625.1 Staphylococcus devriesei | reverse complement strand
TCGATTTTGTCATTTTGAATATCTTGATGACCTGGCACTTCTGTTTTGTAATCAATGTCCCAATAATTACATAAATAAGCTAATACACGTGCCATATTATCTAATGACTTACGAGAACGTTCTTGACTACTAGGGAAGTAACTACCTTCCACACCAAATGCTACATCGTTTGCATCAGCGTTATACCATTGGTTGTCAGTTGGTGTATTATATAATACATGCCATGCTTTCTCAGTAACTGGAATACAAACAATACACTCTTTGTCATCGACAAAGATATG
>NZ_PPRG01000111.1 GCF_002902625.1 Staphylococcus devriesei | reverse complement strand
GGTTTATTTTCTAATATAATATTCGTACCTTTATATAGCTTTGTTATATTTCCATTAGCTATATGTAATTTTATAGTTTATCATTTCGTTAACAATATAACTTTGTTAAATATAATAACTAATAAGGTATTTAAGTTCCACGACTTATTATTGGATTTATTTCTACCTTTTCAAAAATTGCGCCTATTTATAACTTTCCATTCTATGTTAGAACTTTTTATTTACTTTATTTTAATCTTTTTTATTATCTTATTTGTATGCCATAAAAGACTTATATATAGTTTGCTAGTCATTCTATTATTTATTATTTGTATATGTATCTTTACTAAACCTAGTTCTTCAACTATTACATTTTTAAATGTCGGGCAAGGGGATAGTTTAATATTTCAAACTAAAAACCAAGAGACTGTTATGGTAGATACCGGTGGGACAGAAAATAGTACCGAAGAAAATTATCAAATTTCAAAACATCATATTATGTCTACACTTAAGTCCAAAGGCGTAAACACGATTGATTATTTAATCATCACACATCCTCATGCGGACCATATGGCTGAATTGCCGTATTTAGCAAAACATCTAAAAATTAAAAAGTTAATGATATATTTAGCTAGTTATCCACCAAATAAACTGTTTAGGATTGAACAAATATGCCATAGCAATCATATTCAATTAATAGATGCTTCGCGTATTAATACTATTAATTTAAACTCTTCTACTATTCATTTTTTTCATACTTATATTCCTACTAGCAACGATAAGAACGAACAAAGTGTTATTCTTTTAATAGACTATTTAAAATACAAGATATTACTGATGGGAGACGCTACTAAAAATAATGAAAACATATTAATACAAAAATATAATCTACCGAAAATCGACATTTTAAAGGTAGGTCATCACGGTAGTAAAACTAGTAGTTCTGAACAATTTCTAAATATAATCCGTCCATCTATCAGTATAATATCAAGTGGTAAACATAATAAATATCCTCTACCTAATGAGGAAACAATTGAAAAGTTAAAATCATTCAACAGTAAAATTTATAATACTCAAAATGATGGAGAAATTACAATTGACCTAGATAGAGATTTAAAAATATCTTTCAAATAAATCATAGTTAAGTAGTGATTATCACAATTCGCATGATATAATATTTTAACGCTTTATATTTTGAAAGGATGCTCGTTAACATGAGAAATAACGTAGTAGCTGTTTATGGTGAAGTACCAGAATTAGTAGAAAAGAAAAGTAATGAACTAGTAAATGACTTTTTAGAAGAAGGAAAAGATGACTTTAACTTCATTAAATTCAACCTATATGAAACTAACATATCTTCAATTATAGAAGAGGCTTTAACTTTGCCATTTATTTCTGAGAAAAAAGCAATTGTGGTTAAAAATTCATTTATGTTTACCGGCGAAAAAGTTTCTAAAGAAATAACGCCTAATACTGATCAAGTTATTGAGTTTTTAGAGAAGTATGATGGTAATAATCTTTTAATCTTTGAAATTTACCAAAGTAAATTAGATGAACGAAAAAAATTAACAAAAACATTAAAAAATACTAGTAAGCTTTATAAAGTTGAACAAATGTCTGAACAAGAAATGAAATCATGGATTCAGAATAAATTACATGAAAATTATAAAGACATTAAACAAGATGCTTTAAATTTATTTATTGAGTTAACAGGAATTAATTTTAATGTTATATCACAAGAATTAGACAAGATCATTTTATTTTTAGGGGATAGAACAACAATAAATAAGAATGATGTTAGCTTAATTATTAACCGTAGTTTAGAACAGAATGTATTTTTACTAACAGAATATATTCAAAAGGGTGATAAAAATAAGGCCATTCAGCTTGTTAAAGATTTGATAATAATGAAAGAAGAACCAATTAAATTATTGGCATTAATCACTAGTAATTACCGTCTTTATTATCAATGTAAAATTTTATCAAGAAAAGGCTATAGTGGCCAACAGATTTCTAAGACAATAAATGTGCATCCTTATAGAGTCAAATTAGCTCTCGGACAAGTAAAACATTATCAACTCAATGAGCTACTTAATATTATTAATCATTGTGCAGAAACAGACTATAAACTTAAGTCTTCCTATATAGATAAGCAATTAATTTTAGAGTTATTAATACTTGCACTATAAAAGCAATAAAAAAGTTCAAGCGCTAGGCTTGAACTTTTAAAATTATTTACTTGATGACATTAATTTTGATTTAATGCGATCAGCTTTGTTTGAATGAATTAAGTTACTTTGTGAAGCTTTATCAACTGTTTTGATTGCAAAGTTAACTAATTCAGCTTTATTATCAGCATTATTTTCAATCGCTGTTTTAGCTCTTTTTACTGCTGTACGCATCGTATTTTTTTGTGAAATATTACGAGCTTCAGCATTATTAGTTGTTTTCACACGTTTAATAGCAGATTTAATATTTGGCATTACTGTCACCTCCTAAAAGTGATCTTAAGCATATCAAATTTTGTTTTGATTACAACAAGAAATATTTTATCAAAACAAAGGTGTTTGTGCAATCATTAATTATAGCTTACTAGTGATTATTATTATTTAAATAGTATTAGCTATTGGAATGCAAAACTCAACACTTTATAATTATATTATAAC
>NZ_PPRG01000110.1 GCF_002902625.1 Staphylococcus devriesei | reverse complement strand
GTAAAATAATTTATAATATCTTGAATATCCTTAATACTAGCTTCTATATTTAACATTTGCTTACCTCCACTTATTCAAAATTATTTTGTATCTTATATTTTTTAATTTTATCAGTGAGTAATGAAAAATCAAATTTTCTAATTTCTTGATTTACATTAATTTCAGATATCTTCTCAACTAATTTCTTATCAAACAAATTACCTATAATAGTATTTACTGCTTTAATTTTACGATCATATGGTTCATTAAAATAATATTTATCGGTTTCGTATTTTATCGTTGAAAGTGGTTCTTTAATATTACCCTCATAACAAATTATGATTAAATTAATAGCATTTGAAAGCTGTAAAGCCACTTCATTGTACTGTTTTCTTTGCCTATTAATATCTAAATTACCTTTATTCGTTACACCCTGCAATTGATTACCTTCATTAATTACTTTAAACGGGTTAAATAAAGGTAATTTGTCTTGATTTGATAATTTTAGTAAATCTTCAGCAATATGATAACCACAATTAAACGTACCTAAAATTTTTTTAGAATTACCTTTTAAGCTATATGAAAAACAGTAATAGCTATCTGTCAGTATGCCGCCTTCACCGTCTTTCTTTTGACCTTCTAATAATTTTAAATGTGATATAGGTGTCACATCATATTTTGCAAGAAATTTAAGCCTATTTTCATGACCTCTTAAATTCATACTTAAAGACCCCTTTATTTAAATTTGATACATTATTATTAATTACTCTGATTTACACTCTTCATCTACTTACCTATTTTTTACTTTTACTTGTGATACGCTTCTGCGTATTGGTTAGTGATGCGGTTTTTAATCATTATGTAATTAATTCCTCTTGTAATTATTTTGGCAATTATATTTTTTGAGCTTTAAACAATCGATATTGATATAAACACTTGAATGTTTCATAGATTTACTTTGTTATCTCTCATAAAATTTCAAAAATTTGGCGGGCTATTTACATGAAAAATCTCTTCATATATGTATATATAACCATATCTACATATAAAAATAGCCACCTCAAAGGATGGCTGTGATAAATCTATTTGAGTGTAGCTTATATTTAAACAAATAACTTTATTATTATATAATGAATAATTAATATATTCTGCAATTTAAAGTAGTTAATTTTTACTAGATCACTGAATACATACTTCTATTTAAATTGCTATATAAATAGAAGTATTCAATTATCAATTTTAAATAGCACTACTTCATTACATTCTTAAAATCATTATTTTATAAGTAAAAAGAAAAGCTAGGCAAATCGCCTAGCTCTTCATATTCATTATTATTCTTCTTTTTTATTACGTCGTCTGAATAATAATAATGATCCTAATCCCGCAAATAATGCTCCAAAAATAGTACCTTGCTTACTATCACTTTCACCAGTTTCAGGTAAAGACTTACCTTCATTATTACCTTTGTTATCAGTATTATTTGAAGTGCTACTACCTTCATTTAAATCTGGTACTTGATTACTCGAACCTGCAGAGTCATTATCTTCATCTGTATCAACATCATCTGTGATGCCGTCTCCGTCTCCATCTGTATCTGCATCAGAATCTGCGTCAGAGTCTGCATCTGCTGGATCTACTACATCTGATACACCGTCGTTATCTTTGTCTGTCATTGTTGATGAATTATCAT
>NZ_PPRG01000109.1:597-10970 GCF_002902625.1 Staphylococcus devriesei | reverse complement strand
ATTAAGTACGTATTTATCATATCATATCTTGTGAAATTAGATAGATGATTGTGAGCTTGATATATAGTAATGAATTTCAAAATACATACTTGTTAATTCTTAGAAGGTTGAAAATAAAGTGTGAATCAATAAATAATTTTAAAAAATAACAACACACTGTATAATAATACTATTGCGAATTTGAATAATATTGGAGCGATTAAATGGAAAAACCAACACGCTTAGCGTTATTAAAAGAAATTGCAGAGTATCTCAATGAAGAAACTGAATTATATAGTATGATGCAAGGTGCAGTTAAATATTTAATTAACGGTAGCAACTTTACGACTGGTTGGATCTTCTTTATAAACGATGCAGGTGAGCATGAATTGGTCGTAGATGTACAACTTCCTGGAGCTTTGCGTAAAAATAATTGCAATTATATGAAAGAAGGTTCATGTTGGTGTGTTAGCGCTTATCACAATGAAAGATTGACAAAAGCTTCTAACATTATAAATTGCTCACGAATAAATTTAGCAAATCAAGCGCATCAAGAGGAGACGGATGGTGTTACTCATCATGCCACAGTCCCGTTACGCTCTGGAAATGAACAGTATGGCTTACTTAATGTAGCCACGCCCTATACTTCTCATTATAGTGAAGAAGATCTTGAGTTATTAGAATCTGTAGCGTTACAAATTGGTTCAGCCATTAAACGAATTTATTTAACCGATCAAGAAAAAGAAGCGGCGCGTATAAATGAACGTAATCGTTTAGCACGTGATTTACATGATTCAGTGAATCAAATGTTATTCTCATTAAAATTAACGGCTCATGCAGCACACGATATTACGTCTGATGATATGGCTAAGAAAGCTTTTAAAATGATTGAAGATACGAGTCAAAGTGCCGTAAATGAAATGCGGTCGCTCATATGGCAACTAAAGCCAGCCGGTTTAGAATATGGTTTAGTACAAGCTCTAAAAAAATATGCCCAAGTTCTTCAATTAAACTTAAATATTGAAGTAGAAGGGCTAATTAATCTATCCATTGTTATTGAAGAACATATTTATAGAATACTTCAAGAAGCGATGAATAATACTAAAAAGCACGCGGAGACACGCAATATATATGTAAATCTAAAACAAACTACTGATAAATTATTTATAGATGTAGCGGATAATGGAGTGGGCTTCGAAATCAATAAATCAAATAATACTGAATCACAAGGTTTAAAAAATATAAGTCAGCGTATACGTCTTTTGAACGGTCAATTACATATAGATTCAGTGCCTCATAAAGGCACTAAAATTACGATGCAAATCCCACTCTAATAACCTTGAAAGGGGAAAGAACAGTTGGCAAAAGTTATTTTAATTGATGATCATCATATTGTTAGACAAGGCTTAGAATTCTTGATATCAACTGTAGATGAATTAGAAGTACAAGCTAGTTTTGCGAATGGTGAAACTTTCATAAAGTATTTAGAAGAGAATTCTGCACCAGACATTATATTATTAGATTTAGTAATGCCAGAAATGAATGGCATTGAAGTGACTGAATACATAAAGAAACATTATCCTGAGATTAAAGTTTTAGTTCTAACAAGCTACGTAGATGATGAACATGTGATTTCAGCAATAAATAAAGGCGCAGATGGTTATGAAATGAAAGACGTTGAACCACAAAAGCTTATTACTACTATTTTAGATGTACTAAATAATAAGCAAGTCATCCACCCAGAAGCGCAAAGTGTGATGGACACTATGTCTCAGAAACCACATTATAATCATAAACTTTCAAAACGTGAACTAGACGTACTTAGTGAAATGGTAAAAGGCAAAACAAATAAAGAAATTGCTAATACATTATACGTTTCTGAAAAGACGATTAAAACTCATGTAAGTCATATTTTTAATAAACTAGAAGTAACCGATCGAACTCAAGCAGCAATTTATGCAATAGAGAATAAACTTATTTAAGTTTATAATTAAGTGTAATGAGGAAAATTCATTGAAATAATCACATTTTATAATACTTAACTTGTTTAAAAAAACTGTATTATATAACTAATTTAATTATTTTGATAATTTCGGCTTTAATAAAATTGTGTATAAAAACAAAAATTCCTCTTTTCATTTGATTAAAAATATATTAAGATGTAATTTGTGTTTCAAGAAATGTGTATTATTGCAATTTCTTGTGTCCGGATTAAATAACCCCCTATTAGAAAGGTAGAGAATAAATATGGATAGACAGAGTTTTACAGATTTAATTCAAACAAAATTTAAAATGGTAAGAATTGAAGCGGGCTATACGCAAGATACTATGGCTCAAACAATTGGCCTTTCAAAAAAGACGTTAGTTCAAATTGAAAAAGAACGTGTATTACCAAACTGGACGACATGTGTTTCTATTTGTGCGTTATTTAGAGATTCAGATGTATTAAATAACACATTTGGTTGTGACCCATTAGAAATCGTTCAAACAATTTCACGTAATCATTGTGCATACCCAAATCACTCTACAACAAGTGATATTTATTGGAACACAATTGAAACGCGTAACGGTTTCATCTTGCAAAGTAATAAAGTAAGTAATATTTACAGAGTGTTGAATTCTGAAAAACAACCTATCTTCGGTACTTCTAAATTAAGAGAAGCAGAAACTTATTTTAACAGAAATGCGAAAGAAGAATTAATGCACGTTTAAAATATAAATTTCTAAATTAATGATATAGTGATAGAAGAGTCTATTAAAGATTTAGTCACTATTAAATATAGATAATGACGGAGCCCTGAACATTTCTACTTGAAATGGACTAGGCTCCTTATTTTTGTCATTTTATTATTGTAAGAATATAGTCATATTCTAAATTGCATAAGCATTCTATTTTTGAAAACAAACTAACTGACTCTTTTAATAATCTAATCAATTTAAATTGTGAAGTTTAATTTCTATCATGATATAATCATCGTAATGTTATCTCAACAAATTAAGGAGTAATCTCAATGCAAGCTTTCTTAGTAATATTATTCATGGTGGTAGTAGGTGCAGTGATAGGCGGTATTACCAATGTTATCGCTATACGCATGCTATTCCATCCTTTTAAACCATACTATATTTTTAAAATGCGAGTCCCATTCACACCTGGTCTAATTCCTAAGAGAAGAGAAGAAATCGCTAGTAAAATTGGACAGGTAATAGAAGAACACTTAATTACAGAAACTGTCATCAATAATAAATTAAATGAAAGTAATACGAGAGCATCGATTAACGAGTTAGTAAAAGAACAAGTATCTAAGCTAAAATCCGATGATGCAACCATTCGTCGATTCGCTAGTCATTTCGATATTGATATTGATAAATTAGTGAACGAACGAATTGATAGTATGATTGTAGCGAAATTTAATCAATATTATGCATCGCACAGACATCTTCCAATAAATGAAATCTTACCGACAGAAGCGGTGGCTATGATAGATAATAAAATAGATGGTGTTGGAGATTTATTGTGTGAGCGTGCGCGCGTGTATTTAGAATCAGATAAGGGTGCACGAGATATTTATGATATGCTTGAGACTTTCTTCACTGAAAAAGGGAAAATAGTCGGTTTACTACAAATGTTTATGACTAAAGAAAGCATTGCAGATAGAATTCAACATGAATTGATACGTTTAACTCGTCATCCTAAAGCCAAATCTATTATTGATAAAGTGATTCATAATGAATATGAAACACTAAAAAAACAACCATTAGAACAAGTAGTTAAGGAAGAGCAATTTATAAAAATATCTAATGCGACTTCTCAATTAATTACAAATTATCTCAATTTAAACCAGAAAGTCGACACGCCTTTAAATCAATTAGCGCCTAATTTTATTAATTATTTAGAAAATGAAGTTGTAAATAAAATAACAGAATTAATTATTAATCAAGCTTCAACACACTTGTCATCTATTATGGAAAAAATCAATCTACGCAAATTAGTTGAAGATCAAATTAATACATTTGACCTAGATTATATTGAGCGTTTGATTATTGAAATTGCTAATAAAGAATTGAAATTAATTATGTCTCTAGGCTTTATTTTAGGTGGTATCATTGGCTTCTTCCAAGGATTGGTCGCAATCTTTGTCTAACAATAAATTATATGTTATGGTATAAAAGAGTTGTCAAAAATAACTTTACACTAAGGAGTGCAAACAGACATGGCAGTAAATTTATATGATTATGCAAATCAATTAGAACAAGCTTTAAGAGATAGTGATGAATACAAAGCTATTAAAGATGCTTTTTCTAAAGTAAAAGATAATGAAGAATCTAAAAAATTATTTGATGAGTTCCGTGAAACTCAATTAAACTTCCAACAAAAACAAATGCAAGGTGAAGAAATTCCTGAAGAAGACTTAGCTAAAGCTCAAGAACAAGCTCAAGCAATTGAAAAAGATGAAAATATTTCTGAATTAATGCAAGCTGAACAAAACATGAGTCAAGTCTTCCAAGAAATCAACCAAATTATTGTTAAACCTTTAGATGAAATCTACGCTGACTAATTTATAGGTTTAAAGCTACATTGCTTTCAAACGAAAGCTTTGTAGCTTTTTTTAGTTTGATAAAGTTCATCGACCCAGATAAATAAGGTATGGTAAAATATAGGAATATCATAGCTACATTATCATATTATTAAGGAGCTAATATTCATGATAAAATTTATTCACTGTGCTGATTTGCACCTTGATAGCCCCTTTAAGTCTAAAAGCTATTTAGCGCCTACAATTTTTGAAGATATCCAAAATAGCGCATATGAAAGTTTCAAAAAAATAGTCGATACGGCTTTAAAGGAAGAAGTAGATTTTGTACTTATCGTAGGGGATTTATTTGATAGTGAGAATCGAACACTACGTGCTGAAGTATTTTTGAAAGAGCAATTTAAACGCTTAGAAAAAGAACAAATATTTGTATACATAAGTCATGGTAACCACGACCCACTTACTAAAAGAATTACAGACGATTGGCCTGAGAATGTGTCGGTGTTCTCTAGCAATGTTGAGACATATCAAGCAATAACTAAAGATGGTGAAACAATTTATATCCACGGTTTTAGTTATCAAAATGACGGAAGTTATGAGAATAAAATAGATGATTTCCCATCTAGTCAAGGATTAAATGGTATTCATATTGGCATGCTTCATGGAACATATAGTAAATCTTCAATTAAAGATCGCTATACTGAATTTATCTTAGAAGATTTAAATAAAAAACTATACCATTATTGGGCGTTAGGACATATACATGAGCGCCAAGAGTTAAGTGACATGCCTCCAATTCATTATCCTGGTAACATACAAGGCAGACATTTTGGAGAACAAGGATTGAAAGGGTGCTTGCTTGTAGAAGGAGACCATTTAAGATTAAACACTCAATTTATACCAACCCAATCTATTCGTTTTGATGAAGCTACTATAACTACACATAAGACGAGTAAACAAGGTATCTATGAAGAAATTCAATCTTTCAAAGAGCGCGTACGTCATAAAGGTAAAGCATTCTATAAATTAACGGTCAACATTGATAGTGAAACTATGCTATCTTCACAAGATATATTACAGATTAAAGAAATGATAGATGATTATGAAGAGAATGAACATCATTTCGTAGTAATCGATGAAATTAATTATAATTATCTTCAAAATGAAGAAACTCCTCTGGTAAAGGAATTTTCAGAAGAACTGACTAATGATTCTAAAGTCTTTGACGATGCAATGACAGAATTATATTTAAATCCTAGAGCTTCTAAATATCTAGAAGATTATACTGAATTTGACAAAGTTGAGTTAGTTAATCGCGCTGAGAATTTATTGAAAGCGGATATGAGAGGTGAACACAATGATCATTAAAACGCTTGAGATTTATGGCTACGGTCAGTTTGTGCAACGTAAGATTAACTTTAATAAAGAATTTACCGAAATTTTTGGTGAAAATGAAGCGGGTAAATCTACAATTCAAGCATTTATCCATTCTATATTATTTGGCTTTCCTACAAAGAAAGAAAAAGAACCACGTTTAGAACCGCGCATGGGTAACCAGTATGGTGGTAAGCTGACGTTACTTTTCGACGATCAATCAGAAGTCGTCGTAGAACGGGTTAAAGGTAGTGCTCAAGGGGATGTAAAGGTTTATCTCGAGAATGGCTTAATTCGTGATGAAGCATGGTTGAAGAAGAAATTAAACTATATTTCTAAAAAAACATATCAAGGTATATTTTCATTTAACGTATTAGGTTTACAAGATATTCATCGTAATTTAGATGAAAAGCAATTACAAAGCTACTTACTTGAAGCTGGTGCGCTAGGGTCTTCTGAATTTACGACAATGGGTAATTTAGTTAGTCAAAAGAAAGCAACATTATATAAAAAAGCGGGTAAAAACCCAATTTTAAATCAACAAATAGATGAATTGAAACAATTAGAAGCGCAAATTCGTGAAGAAGAAACAAAACTAGATGAATATCAACGTCTTGTCGATGAAAGAGATAAATCACAACGCCATTTAAGCCATCTAAAAGAAAATTTAAATCAATTATCTAAAATGCACGAAACTAAACAAAAGCAATTAGCGATTCATGAGCAAGCGCAAGAGTGGAAGCGACTTGAACAAGATTTGAATATTGAGCCGCTTAAATTCTCAGAAAAGGGTATCGAACGCTATGAAACAGCATCACAATATAAACAATCACTCAGTAGAGATATTGGTTTAAGAGAAGAAAAAATAAAGCAATTAGAATATGACTTCAATGCGATAGAGTTACCTAGTGAGGAAACGGTCAATCACCTTTATCGTCTCAGTCATGATGAAAATGATATCCAACAAACCGAGTTAAAGGCGGAATCTCTTACAAAAGAGATTGACACATATCAACGTCAACAACAAGATTTAAAAACAAGCATTGGATGGCAAGATGTTTATCATGAGACAGACACTTCAGAAGCTACAAAAAATTATATAAGTGAAAAGGTTAAAGAACGTAACAACCAAAGTGCTCTAAAACAACAAATCGAGCGTACAATTGAAGAGAATACAATAGAACAAAACGCTTTGAGTGAAGAGATTGAAGGACTTGAACAAGAATTAGTTCCTGAAGATGCACTTGATAAGAAAAAACAATATAATCAACAAAAATTAGAATTACATGAAAAAGAAAATCTCTATAATAAATTAAAAGATACATTTAACAAAGATAAAGAGAAAAAACAAAAACGCCAATGGTGGTTAAGATTTAGTTTTATCATCCTTGCATTAATTGGTCTAGGATTAACGATTTTCTCATTTGTGACTCAAAACCTTATCTTTGGCATTATATTCGTCATTTTAACTGTAATTTTTGTAGTAGGCATTTTCTTTACTAGAACTAAAGAAGTTGATTATAGTGAAACGATTAGTGATGAAATTAGTGATTTAGAACGTCAACTAAGCGAGCTAGAAGCTAACTATGATTTAGATTTCGATCTCGATCATCAATATCAACTACGTGAACGTTGGAGTAATATTAGTAACAATAAGAGCGTAGTAAGTAATAAATTAGAACATCAACAAAGTTTATTAGATCAAACTGAAAAAGATATAAGTGATTTATCAAGTCATATTAATAAAGTGAAAGAAGATTTAAGATTACCTAGCACAATGTCAGATGAATTATTAGTCGATAGCTTTAATACGATGAATCAAATTAAATCGAATGATAATTACTTGAATCAATTGTTAGAACAAAGATTAAAGCTTACACATAAACTCTCTGCCTTTTATGAAAAAGCTCAACAACAAACTAAAGAAGAATTTTCTAACTTTAACAAAGTATCGATATTCAGTGATTTAAAACGTTGGATAGCTAACTATGAGAAAGAAAAGGAACAAAAGACACAACTTGAAAGCCAAATATCATTATTAAGCAATGAACTAAAACAACTAAATGAAAGATTAACAGAAAATAAAGATATCATTGGCGAGTTATTCAAAGCGAATAATGTAAATAATGAAGAAGAATATTATGAAGCATACGAACGCTATCAACTGTATCAACAACAACTAGCGCGTTTTAATGATTTATCAACTTACTTAGAAAATCATCATTTCTCATATGAAGATAGTTCTAATTTAAGTGAAAAGACAACAGCTCAACTAGAAGAAGAAGACGAACTACTAGCACAACAAGTAGATGATTATAATGAGCAATACTTAGACAAACAAACTGAAGTAAGTGATTTCACTGCGCAAATCAATCAAATGGAAACAGATAAAACTTTATCCAAATTACGACATGAATATTTTAGCTTGAAAAATAGAATGAACGATATTGCGAAAGATTGGGCAAGTTTGAGCTATTTAGAAGCCCTTATTAACGAACATATTAAACAAATTAAGGATAAGCGTTTACCACAAGTAATAAACGAAGCCATCACAATATTTAAAACGTTAACTAATGACAACTATAATCTAATTACTTATGAGAATGATTCCATTATGGTAAGACATAGTAATGGACAAATGTATCATCCTCTAGAATTAAGTCAGTCCACTAAAGAATTATTATATATAGCGCTAAGAATAAGTTTAATACACATATTAAGACCGTATTATCCATTCCCAATCATTATTGACGATGCGTTCGTCCATTTTGATAAACAAAGAAAATCAATGATGTTAAACTATTTAAGAGAATTGGCTAAAGACTATCAAGTATTGTACTTTACATGTACTAAAGATACTGCAATTCCTTCTAAAGAAATGTTGATATTAAATAAAATAGAGGAAGGCGAAAAATAATGAGAAATGTAGAAAAATTAAATCCGGGAGATTCGGTAGAGAACTTCTTTTTAGTTCATAGAGCTACACAAGGAGTGACTGCTCAAGGCAAAGATTATATGACGCTTTTCCTCCAAGATAAAAGTGGAGATATTGAAGCCAAATTATGGACAGTAAGTAAAGAAGATATGCAGATTTTAAAACCTGAGGAAATTATATGGGTTAAAGGTGACGTTATAAATTATCGTGGTCGTAAACAAATGAAAGTAAATAAATTTAGATTGGCTACGCCAGAAGATGGCTTTAAAACACAAGATTTTGTTGATGGAGCTCCACTAACAGCGGATGAAATCCAAGAGCAAATTTCCCATTATATTTTAGAAATTGAAAATGCTAATCTACACCGCATTACACGTCATTTATTGAAAAAATATCAAGCTAAATTTTTTACTTACCCAGCAGCAAGTTCACATCACCATAATTTCGCCAGTGGATTAAGCTATCACGTATTGACTATGCTTCAAATTGCTAAATCTCTATGTGATATTTATCCATTACTAAATCGTAGTTTATTATATAGTTCAATTATCTTACACGACCTAGGAAAAGTAAGAGAACTGAGTGGGCCAGTTGCTACGACTTATACGGTAGAAGGGAATTTACTAGGTCATATATCAATAGCGAGTGATGAAGTTGCAGAAGCAGCTAAGGAACTTAATATTGAAGGGGAAGAAGTGATGTTACTACGTCATATGATTTTAGCACATCATGGTAAAATGGAATTTGGATCTCCAAAACTACCGCACCTAAAAGAAGCGGAAATCTTATTCTTTATTGATAATATTGATGCTAAAATGAATATGTTTGATAAAGCCTTCAAAAAGACAGAAAAAGGGCAATTTACTGAACGTATATTTGGAATGGAAAATCGCCAATTTTATAATCCAGAAAAATTAGATTAAAACATATATAAGCTTTCTACTTAACGAAGCCGTTTCACTTTGTTAAGTAGAAAGCTTTTTTCGAATTAAAAAGCCTTGTCTAGACTTAATTGCACGTTTTTATGCAACTTCTAGACAAGGTACTTTTAATTAATGATTGCGTTAATTCTTGAAAATTATGAAGATAAATTAGATGATGCTGAACTATCTGAAGACTGTTGTTGTTGTTTTAATTTATCTGGGTTGAGAATAGTATTTTCAACAGCTTTTTTGATATCACTATCTTTATAATCTACATCATATTCTTTAAGCAAGTCTTTGTAAGCATTTGTAAGTAATTTTGGATTCTTTTGAACTTTTTGTTCTATAATTTTAGCTTTAAGTTTAGATTTTTGTTTATCAAAATCATCTTCCTTATCGGCTTTGATGATATGGTAACCGTAATCTGTTTTAACTATATCAGATACTTCTCCTTCTTTAAGTTTGAAGAGGGCTTTTTCAAATTTACTTACCATTTGTCCTTTAACTACATATCCTAAAGAACCGTCTTTTTTAGCACTTGAAGAATCCATTGATTCATCTTTGGCAATTTCGCCGAATTTATTTGGATTTTTCTCAACTTGTTTTTGAATTTTTTCAGCTTTTGCTTTA
>NZ_PPRG01000109.1:0-587 GCF_002902625.1 Staphylococcus devriesei | reverse complement strand
GATAAACCTTCTTTATCATCATCATTTGATTTAACTTTAATTAAAATATGAGAAGCTTTTTTAGAGTTTTCTTTTATTTCTTTATCAGAAACTTTGATTTTATCATTTAGTAATTCTTTTTGGTAAGCGGCAAGTTTTTTCTGCTCTTTATATGTATCTAATGTCATACCTTGTTGTTTAAGCATGCTTTCGAATTGATCTTTACCACCATATTGTTTTTGTTCTTTTTTAATATCTTCATCAATGTCTTTAGTATCTACTTTATCTTTATACTTATCAGCTAAAATTTTATTTAGTGCAATACTAAATGATGTACTAGCGATTTGTTCATCACCAATTTTATTCATAACGTCTTTTACTTTTACGTCTCCAGCTTTTGAAGAAATAAGAGTATTACTTTCTGAATCAGTTGCATTAGAACCACATGCACCTAAAAGTAAGGCACTTGCTATTACGGGAATAATTAGTTTATTCATAATTTTCATAGTTGAAAGCTCCTTTTACAATAATAACAAAGTAAATATAACATATTATATATGCTACACCAATTAGAAACAGACTTAATACTACCAAAGTATTAGTGAATA
>NZ_PPRG01000108.1 GCF_002902625.1 Staphylococcus devriesei | reverse complement strand
TCCATTTGATTTACGTGTCGCTGTTTTAACTTCTTTAATATCTGTTAAATCTACGCTATCATCGGCAAAGTCTGGAACAATGAAGTGGGTTAAGCCTGTATAATCATCTTCACGCAATTTAGCTGGTGTATTGGCATTTCCGTCATAGTTTTGTTCTAAGATTGTGAATGTATTTGTACCACCCGAATTGTCCCAAACTAAGCCTGTATGCCCCCATTCTCTATAAATACCCTCAGTATACACTGCAATAGCGCAAATAGGAGGAACATAATTTCTTGTATTTTTAACTACTTTCCAACCTTTAGGCATAGCATTTAAAGTATGCAATTCTTTGGCATTACCATAAAATCTAACTCCACCGGTAACGTGATATATGAAGTCTACACTTAAATCTGCACATTGATAAGCATACATATTATCAAAGTCTACAAACTGACCTTTCAGACTGTGCATATATTCAATGGCTTCTTTATATTTAACTGTACTTTGTGGAGATAATTTTACTTTTTCTTTTGTTTTTTCTAATAACTTTTCACTAGGTTTCTCGCTTGTTTCTTCTTGCACCCCATTAATATATTTTGCTATTTGCTTATC
>NZ_PPRG01000011.1 GCF_002902625.1 Staphylococcus devriesei | reverse complement strand
AGATGTGTATAAGAGACAGGTATAAAAGAGTTTGTTCATATTATGAGATTAATCTCTTATCAATTACATTGTATTTAAGTTATAATGTAACAAAGATTATTAAGTAGAAGGGAAGTATTTAGATGTTTAATGAGAAAGATCAATTAGCCATTGATACGATTCGTGCTTTAAGTATTGATGCAATCGAAGAAGCAAATTCTGGGCACCCAGGTTTACCTATGGGGGCAGCTCCTATGGCATACACATTATGGACTCGTCATTTAAACTTCAATCCTCAATCAAAAGATTATTTTAATAGAGACCGTTTTATTTTATCAGCTGGACATGGTTCAGCACTATTATATAGTCTGTTACATGTTTCTGGAAGTTTAGAATTAGACGAGCTTAAACAATTTAGACAATGGGGTTCTAAAACACCTGGTCATCCTGAATTCAGACACACTGATGGCGTTGAAGTTACAACAGGACCATTAGGACAAGGTTTTGCAATGTCAGTGGGTATGGCGTTAGCCGAAGACCACTTAGCTGGTAAGTTTAATAAAGAAGATATCGATATCGTTGATCATTATACGTATGTATTAGCTTCAGACGGTGATTTAATGGAGGGTATCTCTCACGAAGCGGCATCATTCGCTGGACATAATCAACTAGATAAATTAATCGTTTTATACGATTCAAACGATATTTCACTTGATGGTGAATTAAATAAAGCATTTTCAGAAGATGTGAAAAAACGTTTTGAAAGTTATGGTTGGAATCATATCTTAGTAAAAGAAGGTAACGACTTAGAAGCTATAGATAAAGCTATTACTAAAGCTAAATCTCAAAAAGGTCCAACTATGATTGAAGTTAAAACAGTTATAGGGTATGGTGCACCAAATGTAAGTGGTACAAACGGCGTCCATGGTGCTCCACTAGGCGACGAGGAAAGAAAATTAACATTTGAAGCATATGGTCTAGATGCTGAAAAACGTTTCAATGTTCCTGAAGAAGTATATGAAATTTTCCAAACAACAATGCTCAAACGTGCTAATGAAAATGAAGAAGCTTGGAAAGAAAGATTAGAAGAATATACTAATAAATATCCTGAATTAGCTGAGGAATTCAAATTAGCAATTAGTGGCAAATTACCTGAAAACTATAAAGATGAATTACCTCGTTTTGATAGTGATCATAACGCTGCTACACGTGCTGATTCTGGAGAAGTTATTCAAGCATTAAGTAAATCAGTTCCTTCATTCTTCGGTGGCTCAGCTGACTTAGCTGGCTCTAACAAATCGAATGTTAAAGAAGCAACCGATTATGATCTTAACACTCCAGAAGGTAAAAACATTTGGTTTGGTGTCAGAGAATTTGCGATGGGTGCAGCTGTAAATGGTATGGCGGCACATGGTGGATTACATCCATACGGTGCAACATTCTTCGTATTCAGTGACTACTTAAAACCAGCACTTCGTCTATCTGCAATCATGGGACTAAATTCAACATTTATCTTTACACATGATTCAATTGCAGTAGGTGAAGATGGTCCAACCCACGAACCTATCGAACAATTAGCTGGTTTAAGAGCCATTCCTAATATGAATGTTATTCGCCCTGCAGATGGTAACGAAACTCGTGTTGCTTGGGAAGTAGCATTAGAATCTGAACAAACACCAACTTCATTAGTATTAACTCGTCAAAACTTACCTTATTTAGACGTAGCTGAAGATGTTGTTGAAGAAGGCGTACGTAAAGGTGCATATGTAGTATTTGAAACTGAAACAGCTCCTGAGTACTTATTATTAGCAACTGGTTCAGAAGTTAGTTTAGCTATTGAAGCAGCGAAAGATTTAGATAAACAAGGTAAAGGTGTTCGAGTAGTTTCAATGCCTAACTGGAATGCGTTTGAACAACAATCAGACGAATATAAAGAATCAGTAATTCCAAAAGATATTACTAAGCGTGTAGCAATTGAAATGGCTTCTTCACTAGGTTGGCACAAATATGTTGGTACTGAAGGTAAAGTTATTGGTATTGATGGCTTTGGTGCAAGTGCCCCTGGCGATTTAGTAGTAGAAAAATATGGATTTACAAAAGAAAATGTTTTAAATCAAATTCGCACGTTTTAGTTTCAATATCTTGTGAAAATTCGTGATAATCAATTAATATCCAAGGAGGACTCTCAAAGTGGGAGTCTTCTTTGTTTTGTAACGTAAAAGACTTGAGGGTCTTAATTTTAAACTTTTACATCTAAATTTTATAAATATAGAATTACATTTGTACAACAATTTGTTATGATTACAAATGAATAGTTTATTCTTGAACTAACTCTTGAAAATGAGATAGTAATTTAGTAAAATTCAGTAGGATATAGAAAGTGGGTGAAACAATGGCAACTTGGTTAGCAATTATTTTAATCATTGTAGCACTTATTGGTGGACTAATTGGTGGTTTCTTCTTAGCGAGAAAATACATGATGGACTATTTGAAAAAGAACCCACCTATTAATGAAGAAATGTTACGTATGATGATGATGCAAATGGGTCAAAAACCATCTCAAAAGAAAATCAATCAAATGATGACAATGATGAATAAAAATATGGATCAAAACATGAAAGGTAAATAAAACCTATCATATAGGGCGTTACAACGATTTTAAAAATTCGTTGCAACGTCCGTTTTTTGTTATTGGCATAACTTTTTTCTTTATAATATATTTTAAGGAATAACAAAGATAAAGATATAAATAGGTTATAAAATGCAAAAGAATAACCTTTGTGGTAAATTTAATTGATGATATTCTCATTAGAAACGTTGAATGCTTTTTTATTTTATTGTTTTTAGTGTGAAAAGTTAATAATATAGAAATAATTTTAAGAGGCGAATATATATTTAACTATATTTTTTAGGATTAATTTACTTTTAATAAATTCTATTTCTGTATTGTATGAAGTGATAGATAATAATTATAGTCTCAAAGGTTTACAATCATTCATTTTTGTAGTAAAACAATTTTAGTGTTACTTAAAGTTAAACAAAATTTAAATGTTCATACTTCACTAAAGAACCAATTAACAGTATTAGTTTATGAATATAAGAAGGTGTAATTTTGGCATATCTAATTTTTTCAGTAGTTGTTGCACTAGTTATGGGAATTGTTGTTATTGTGATACGAATGAAAGCACAGCAATTTCCAGTCAATGAAAAGAAAATCGTTTTACCACCGTTTTTTATGTCTACCGGTGCACTTATGTACGTTATACCGTACTTTAGGTTAACTGGTTCAGAAATTTTAGAATCTATTATTCTAGGCGTAGTCTTTTCATCTGTATTAATATGGACAAGTCGTTTTGAGGTTCACGGTAGTGAGATTTATATGAAAAGATCTAAAGCTTTCCCAGTAATTTTAATTTCATTGTTGATTATTCGTACGGTTATTAAAATATTCATTAGTAGTACTATCGATCCAGGAGAAATAGGTGGAATGTTCTTTTTAATTGCTTTTAGTATGATTGTTCCTTGGAGATTAGCAATGTTATATAAATTTAAAAAGTTAAAAAATACTATAGTTCTTTAGACGATGAAGTAGGACAGAAATCTGATATAATTGAAAGATTTTGTTACGTTCTAACAAAATGGACTAACCATAGAAAGCAGAGCCTAAGACATTTTATAATACAAATGTCTAGGCTCTTTTTCGTTTGCATATAATAGAAAGACAGAGTATAATTTATACGAACAAACGTTCTTATTGGAGGTTTATTATGAAAATTATTCATACAGGGGATTGGCACTTAGGGAAGATTCTTAATGGCAAGCAATTTTTAGAAGATCAAGAATACATATTAGATAAATTGATACATAAACTAGAAGAAGAAAAGCCTGATTTACTTGTTATTTCTGGAGACATTTATGATACTTCATATCCAAGTAAAGAAACGATAAAATTATTTGAAAAAGTAATCGGATTAATAAATATTGAAATGGGCATTCCAACTATTATAACTAATGGAAATCATGATGGTAGAGAGAGATTAAATTATGGGGCGACATGGTTTCAATATTCTAAATTATATATACGTACACAATTAGAATGTATGGATAAACCGATTACTTTTAATAACGTTAATTTTTATACATTGCCCTTTGCAACAATCAGTGAGATTAAAGAATTCTTTGATGATGAAGAAATTAAAACTTATGAACAAGCAACACATAAATGTATAGAATACATCGGAGAAAAATTGAATCCAGAATCTATTAATATCTTAATAGGACACTTAACAATTAATGGAGGGAAGACTTCAGATTCAGAAAGACCTCTGACGATTGGTACTGTTGAAAGTGTTAATAAATCTAATTTTAATATATTTGATAGAGTTTTATTAGGTCATTTACATCATCCATTTAGTATTCAAGATGATGTAATCGACTACAGTGGTTCTTTACTACAATATTCATTTTCTGAAGTCAATCAACCTAAGGGCTATAAGCAAATAATCATTGATTCAAAAGATAGTATTAAAACTAAGTTTATTCAATTAACCCCTATGAGAGAACTTGAAGAAGTTAAAGGAGACTATCAAGAAGTTATTCAGGGCGATTTACCTGTTAAAAATAGAGATAATTATTTCCATTTTAAACTCGAAAATATGTCACATGTTACTGATCCAATCATGCATTTAAAACAAATATATCCTAATACATTAGCGCTTAGTAATCTAACTTTCGAATATAAAGGAGACTTTCAACGCGTGGAGTTAGAACAAGAAGAGGATGCAACAATAGTAAGAAAATTTTATAACAGTATTACAGATAAGGAATTAACAGACTATCAAGCGAAAAAAATTGATGATTTACTAAATAAAATTCTGAATAAGGAGGCTTAATAAATTGAAACCATTAAAATTAACACTTAGTAATTTTGGACCCTTTTTAAATGAAACAATCGATTTTCAACATATTAAAGACGAACATTTATTTTTAATAAGTGGTAAAACCGGATCCGGTAAAACTATGTTATTTGATGCAATTGTATATGCATTATTTGGAAAAGCCTCTACAGAAGGAAGAAATGAAGGGGATTTAAGAAGCCATTTTGCAGATGGAAAATCACCTATGAGTGTTACTTATGAATTTAAACTTAACGATAAAGATTTTAAAATAGTTAGACAAGGTAGCTTTATAAAAGCTGTCTCTTATACACATCT
>NZ_PPRG01000107.1 GCF_002902625.1 Staphylococcus devriesei | reverse complement strand
TCTTTTGTTTTTTCTAATAACTTTTCACTAGGTTTCTCGCTTGTTTCTTCTTGCACCCCATTAATATATTTTGCTATTTGCTTATCTAAGTTTTTAACATTGCGTGAATAACCACATGCTTCTAATAAATTGCCGGGGTCGATTTTGTCATTTTGAATATCTTGATGACCTGGCACTTCTGTTTTGTAATCAATGTCCCAATAATTACATAAATAAGCTAATAC
>NZ_PPRG01000106.1 GCF_002902625.1 Staphylococcus devriesei | reverse complement strand
TGGTATAATTGTAAGCTGAGGAGTTTTATAATATATTTAATAATATTATTATGAAATATTTATGGGAGATTTGGTTATCTTTAAGCAAAAAATAAATTTCTTTCTCGTTTCGTCATTAAAACATCATTCAGGAGGAATATGAAAATGACAATAGAAATCTCAAATGACTATGGCAAAATTGATATTTCAAATGAAGTCATTGCGTCAGTAGTAGGCAGCAAAGCTGTTGAAAGTTATGGCATAGTGGGCATGGCATCCAGACAACAAGTAAGAGATGGGATAGCCGAAATATTAGGACATGAAAATTATGCTAAAGGTATTGTAGTAAATGAAAATGATGGTGTGATTGATATAGATATGTATATTATTGTAAGCTATGGTGTGAAAATATCAGAAGTAGCTAACAATGTACAATCATCAGTTAAATATACATTAGAAACTTCACTTAATCTAAAAGTTAATTCAATTAACATTTTTGTACAAGGTGTAAGACTTAATAATAAGGGCAAGAAGGTATAGGAGGACGTAGCACGATGATTAGCAAAATTAATGGTAAATTATTTGCCGATATGATTATACAAGGGGCACAAAATTTATCAAATAATGCAGATTTAGTTGATTCACTCAATGTGTATCCAGTGCCAGACGGTGACACTGGAACAAATATGAATTTAACAATCACTTCTGGACGTGAAGAAGTTGAAAATAACTTATCTCAAAGTATAGGTGAGCTAGGTAAAACTTTCTCTAAAGGGCTATTAATGGGTGCACGTGGAAATTCAGGTGTAATCTTATCTCAACTATTTAGAGGATTCTGTAAAAATATTGAAGAGTACGATGAAATTAATGCACAACAATTAGCAAATAGTTTCCAGTCCGGCGTAGATACCGCATATAAAGCTGTTATGAAACCAGTTGAAGGAACTATTTTAACTGTTGCTAAAGATGCTGCGAATGCGGCAATGAAAAAAGCAGAAGAAACAGATGACTGTGTAGCAATTATGGAACATACAATTGCTGAAGCTGAGAAATCACTAGAGAACACGCCTAACTTATTAGCAGTGCTAAAAGAAGTTGGTGTGGTTGATAGTGGTGGTAAAGGATTATTATGTGTCTATGAAGGATTCTTAAAAGGTTTAAATGGAGAAACTGTTGAAGCAACAAAAAAGAAACTTGATACTGAAGAATTAGTACATGAATCTCATGATTTTCACGGTGTTATGAACACTGAAGATATTAAATTTGGTTATTGCACTGAAATGATGGTTCGTTTTGGAAAAGATAAAAAAGAATTTTCCGAGCAAGAATTTAGAAACGACATGAGTCAATTTGGCGATTCATTACTAGTTATTAATGATGATGAAATCGTAAAAGTTCACGTACATACTGAGACACCTGGCGAAGTATTTAATTATGGCCAACAATATGGTGAATTAATTAAAGTAAAAGCTGAAAATATGCGTGAGCAACACCGTGAAGTTATTCGCAAAGAACAACAAAATCAACGTAAAGAAGATAACAACCAATCTAAAACGGTAGAAACAGCGATTATTGCTATTTCCATGGGAGAGGGTATTTCTGAATTATTCACTTCTATGGGAGCAACTCACATTATTAGTGGTGGTCAAACAATGAATCCTTCAACTGAAGATATTGTTAAAGTCATTGAACAATCACAATGTCAACGTGCAATTATCTTGCCTAATAATAAAAATATAAGAATGTCTAGTGACCAAGCAGCTGATTTAGTTGAGGCAGAGACAGAAGTTATACCTACGACTTCAATTCCTCAAGGTGTTGCTGCATTATTCCAATATGATCCATCTTCGTCACTTGCAGAGAATAAATCTCATATGACGACTGCTTTAGATTCTGTAAAATCAGGTTCTATTACTTTTGCGGTAAGAGATACTAAAATTGATGGCGTAGAAATTAAAAAAGATCAATTTATGGGCTTAGCAGAAAATAAAATAGTCACAAGTAATAACGATGAGTATACAACTATCACTGGTTTATTAAAAGAGTTATTAACTGAAGATAGTGAAATATTAACAATCTTCGCTGGTGAGGATGCTCATCCAGATGTCTCTGACAAACTAATCGAGTGGATAGAATCAGAATATCCTGAGATAGAAGTTGAAGAACACAATGGTGGGCAACCGATTTACCATTATCTATTTGCTGTTGAATAAAAAGAGAATAAAATATTAACATTATGTCTTTTTAGAAAATGATAAATATTTCGGATTCAATCTCATACCCTTAGATGATTTTACAATCATTTAAGGGTTTTATTACGTTTATGGAGCATGACAATATAATTTTAAAATTACGCGTATTAAGAT
>NZ_PPRG01000105.1 GCF_002902625.1 Staphylococcus devriesei | reverse complement strand
GACAGATACCATCAGTGGTAGACCAACAACAGTAGGTAGTTACCCAATTACAGTGACGTCCACAGATGCCAGCGGCAATAGCACAAATACAACGTTCAAAATTGACGTCAAAGATACGACAGATCCAACAGTGGCAAATATTGGTAATCAAAGCCTAGAAGTGAATACGGCTATCGAGCCAGTTGTAATCAAAGCTGACGATAATAGTGGTCAACCCGTGACAAATACCGTAAGTGGCTTACCAGCCGGCGTCACATTTGATGCGGCAAGTAACACAATCAGCGGTACACCAACAACAGTAGGCAGTTACGATGTGATAGTGACATCAACAGATGCCGAAGGCAATAGCACAACTACGACGTTCACAATTGGAGTTAAAGATACGACAGATCCAACAGTGGCAAGTATTAATAACCAAAATCCAGAAGTGAACACAGCTATTGAACCAATCGTAATTAACGCTGAAGATAATAGCGGACAAAAAGTGACAAACACGGTAAGTGGCTTACCAGCTGGAGTAACATTTGATTCAGAGACAGATACCATCAGTGGTAGACCAACAACAGTAGGTAGTTACGATGTGACAGTGACGTCAACAGATGCCGAAGGTAATAACACAACTACAACGTTCACAATTGGAGTTAAAGATACAATAAAACCAGTAGTGACAAGTATCAATAATCAAAACCCAGAAGTGAATACGGCTATTGAGCCGATCGTAATTAAAGCTAAAGATAACAGTGGTCAACCAGTAACAAACAGCGTAAGTGGTTTACCAGCAGGCGTCACGTATAATCCAGCTACGAATACAATTAGTGGTACACCAACAAAAGTGGGCAGTTACCTAATTACAGTGACAACAACAGATGCCGACGGTAATAGTACAAGTACGACATTTATGATTGAAGTTAAAGATACAACAGCTCCAACGCTAGCAAATATTGAGAATCAAATTATAGAAATTGATACAGCGATAATACCGATTGCTATTAAAATCACAGATAATAGCGAACAACCTTTAACAACTACCGTAAGTGGTTTGCCGGAAGGTGTCATATTTAATCCAGATACTAATACGATTAGTGGTACACCGACTAAAGTTGATGATTATCCAATTACGGTAACAACCACAGATGCTGAAGGAAACAGTGCAAATACAACGTTTGTTATTAAAGTTATTCGCAGAGTAGAGCATCCTAACGATAATAAATACATTTTAGGTGACTATGTTTGGAAAGATATAAATAAAGACGGCATCCAAAACTCAGGTGAACTAGGTATTGAAGGTATAATTGTTATATTGAAAGATAATAATGGTAATACTTTAAAAACTACGAAAACAGATGCTAATGGTAAGTATTTATTTGAAGGATTAGATAGCGGAGATTATATTATTCATTTTGAAAAACCCGAGGGCTTAACTCAAACTACTACTGATTCAGGAAACGATAATACCGATGCTGATGGTGAAGATATTTATGTAACTATCACAGACCATGATGATTTAACTATTGATAATGGTTATTTCGAAGAAGATAACGATTCAGATTCAGATAGTGACGCAGACTCAGATAGTGATCCAGATTCAGATAGCGACGCAGACTCAGACAGCGACGCAGATTCAGATAGCGATTCCGACTCAGATAGTGACGCAGACTCAGACAGCGATTCAGATTCAGATAGCGACTCAGACTCAGATAGTGATTCTGATTCAGATAGCGACGCAGACTCAGACAGCGACTCAGATTCAGATAGCGACGCAGATTCAGACAGCGACTCAGACTCAGATAGCGATTCAGATTCAGATAGCGACGCAGACTCAGACAGCGACGCAGACTCAGACAGCGACTCAGATTCAGATAGCGACTCAGACTCTGATAGCAATTCGGATTCAGACAGTGATTCAGACTCAGATAGTGATTCAGATTCAGACAGCGACGCAGATTCAGATAGTGATTCAGACTCAGACAGTGATTCAGACTCAGACAGTGATTCAGACTCAGATAGCGATTCAGATTCAGACAGCGATTCGGATTCAGACAGCGACTCAGATTCAGATAGTGATTCAGACTCAGATAGTGATTCTGATTCAGATAGTGACGTAGACTCAGACAGCGATTCTTCAAATGATAAAAAAGATGAAGAGCTACCTGAAACAGGTAGTAATGACACAAATCAAAGCGGTACACTTATAGGTTCATTGTTTGCCGGTATTGGAGCTTTACTGCTAGGTAGACGTCGTAAAAAAGATGATAAATCTAATAAATAGGATATTTTTATAGGGCCAGGTTGCTTAGACCTGGCTCTTTTTTTACTTTATGAAAATTGGTTTAATAAAATTTAAAAAGTTAGAGGGGTTTAGTAATAAAATAGTTCGTTCTTTAGAAATATTAATTGAGAAAACTCAAAGACATTAAGCATGATTAGCTAGTTGTTTAATGCTTTTTTGTATTAAAAAAACGATCAGTGATTTTTCACTGACCGCTAAGTATTCTGATTAAAGTTATTGTTAATTTTACTAAAATTACTCTAATTCGAAAGATATTTTAAATTTTAATATCTAATGATAAAAATAGTTCTTTCCATAAATCTAAGACCTTCGTACTTGAGAAATTATTAGAGTGTTCAATACATTGTTTTGAAAATTGGTCTCTCAACTCTTTATCAAGTAGTAATTTACGTGCTTGTTTATATAGTTGGTCTTGATCATTTTTAGGCACTAAATAACTATTTTTTTCATTAATAATTAACTCAGAAGGACCGTATTTCGAATTATATCCTACGGCAGGTATACCTTCAGAAATCATCTCTAATAAACCAAGGTTAAAACCTTCCATGTTACTTGTTATTAATGAAATGTAAGCATCTTTGATTTCATTATTTAGATTTTTAAGGAAACCACGTAGCAAAACATTATTTTCTAAATTATATTTTTGAATAAGCTTTTTATACACTTCTTGTTCTCTACCAAAACCATATAAATGTAACTGGATATTAGGGAATTCATTTACCAATTTAGATATTAATTCAATTTGATGAGTTATTTGCTTTTCTGGTGAATAACGTGCTACAGAAATAAGTTTATTATAATTAATTGTTTGTTTGCTTTGATCATCATCAATACTATTATCATTCTTATAACCAACAGGTATTGTAGTAACTGGAATAGTGTTCTTAATTCTTTTAGAAACATCAATTCTTTGTTGTTGAGTAGAAACTATCAAACCAGAAAACCTTTCTAGATTATCAAATAATGATTTATAAGTATTTTTAATATTTGAAGTCTCTATTTCTTCAATGTTCTTAATGTGAGTACTATGTAATACTGCTAATACTGGTATATTAGTGGATGTATTATTAAAAATTGGTGCAGTGTTAATATTTTTATCGCTTAAGAAGATATCTCCTTCTTTATATAGATTTTCAATTGCGAAAGCTGATAATTCTTGATCATTATTAAAATATTTAATATCGTTTTCAGAATTATATATGATAAGTTGAGTAGAGGGTTTTTCTTCCTCAGGGTTGAAGAACTTTTCAAATTTCATCTCGCCTTTAGGAGTATAATAATGTTCTGATACGATTTTTTGATTTGTAGTTAATATTCGTTTGCAACTAAGAAAACCTCGACTATCATATAAATCTCGACGAATTTTACGTTGATGTGTATCAAAATGATTAATATAGTCGAGTCTTTTATAATTTGAATCAATAAAATGTACATACATTCTATATTCATTATTTTCATATATTCTGATATCATTAGTGTTTTTAATAAATTTTAATGTATAATTACAGTCATTTTTCCAATAATTAATCCAGTCGATATACTTTTCCTCTATACCAACACTCTCTTGTAATAAATCATATATGCTAAAAATCTCATTAGCATTAATTTGGAAAATACTAGCATGTAGATATAGGCGTGGCGACCATGAAGCGAAAATTAACTTACTTGGAATAGAGTTTTCCTTAAAAAGTTTTTGCCTATTAATCATTGCTTTTTCAATACCAGTTAACTTACTCCCTAGCTTATTACCCACAGAATATATCATTTTGATTCAACCCCATATATTTTAAATGTTTTATTTTGTTTAACTCTTTGTCATTCTATCAAATTTAACATTACTAAATGATATAAATTTAAAATTACATATATGTATCTATAATCTTATATATATAATAGCATTTCTTCAAAGATTAGAATAAAGTAATTA
>NZ_PPRG01000104.1 GCF_002902625.1 Staphylococcus devriesei | reverse complement strand
CATTAAGTGATAAGCATGCTATAGATACAATTTTGCAAACTTCAGACATGTTTTATATAGAAAAATATAAAGACAATAATAATAAGCCTATTTATCAAGGAATATTGTTAAGGCATGAAATAACTAATGAATTAGATTCTATTTTCTCTATTAAACCTACACCAGTAATACAGAATGATGATAAAGTGTTGAAGAAATACTATTATCAACCTAAAAATACAGATGCCTATTATAAAATTTATAGCTTAGAAAATTAATCATGTTTTTCAAAACCTTTGCCAAATAATGAATCCATAGTAGTTTCATTTGGCTCTTTAAAATCAGTAGTACGGTTGCGATAATTTTTTTGGATGGTTCATTACTTCTTTTTCCCCACCTGGTCTTCCACCAAGATGACCAGGCTCTTTTTTATTTGGAAAATTTTGATTATTGTTATTATCTTTTGATATTGTTACACCTCCTTATTCAATATCTTTATATTCAAACACTCGTAATGGCTCAAACTGAATAACGTAATTATCATGTCGAATATATAAATAATTTTCTCATTTTACTAATTTAAAATGTATAATGTATAAAAAATATTAAGTTATTAATTATTTTAAGACGCTGAGAGAAGCTCTGTGTTGCAGTGAGAAATGTATTTATGAATAACTGTATTTAAAAAGCACTCGCAAATTCATAGTATTACTTAATAAAAGCCTATTTTTTAATTAAGAATGACATAATTATGACATAACAAAATAACAAAATAAAAACAACAGGGGTATTAAAAATTGTAAATATTGATATTACAGGCTTTTTACTCTCTATTTATATCTATTTTATATGATACTTAATGCCAGGCATGATGTAACATAGGTTCATTGACCTAAAAACTTTAAAATCATTTTTATAAGACGTTTCTCATGAGTAAATTAAACTCATGGGAAACGTTTTTTATATTATTTAAAAAATGTAAACTAATACTCATATGTTTTATCATAAGACCATTCAAAAGATGTAGAAGAAAATTTTTTGATATATTATTTTCATTATGAAGCTTATCTATTAATTCACATCTATGGAATGAACGTTTTCGAATTGAAAAAAGTTTATATAGTTATTAGTATAGTAATCGTATTAGGTAGCGTGTACTTAAAAGCATAACTTGATGAAAAAGAAAAAAATTATAAAAAGAAAAAGTACATAGGATATAAATAAGGGGTAAGAATATTAATGAGTGTATATACTAGATTATTTAATGAAGGCGATTTTGAAAAGTTAGATGAGTTGAGTGAATTATTTAAAGATTTGGGATATCCACCAAATAGAAATGAATTGATAGAGAGACTAACTGAAATACATAACCATAAAGATTATTAATTACTACTATTAATTAAAGACAATAAAATTATTGGTTTATCTGGAATGTGTAAAATGTTGTTTTACGAAAGAAATGGAAAGTATATGAGAGTACTTGCGTTTGTTATAAATTCGAATTATAGAGGTCTAGGTTTCGGCAATAAGTTATTACGTGAATCCGAAAATTTTTCCAAACAATTAAATTGCAAAGTAATAACACTTAATAGTGGTGATAGAAAAGAGAGATTAGCGGCTCATAATTTATATAATAATAGTGGTTATTATAGTACTACAGTTGGATTTACAAAAAATTTATAAAGTTTGCACACATATGTCTATGTAAATTCGTTTTCGCAATGATATATGGCTAGGTATGATGTAATATAGGTTTGTTGACTTAAAATCTTTTAAATAATTTTTATAAGACGTTTCTCATGAATAAATTAAACTCGTGGGAAAACGTTTTTTGTATTATTTAATAAAATGTAAACTAATACTCATATGTTTTACCATAATACTAATTAAAAGATGTAGTAGAAAATTTTTGATAGATGCTATTTTTATTATAAAGCTTATCTATTAATTCATATCAGAGAAATTAACGTTTTGAATAGAAAAAATTTATATAATTATTAGTATAGTAATCGTATTAGGTAGTGGGAGCTTTAAAACAATAATTGATGAAAAAGGAAAATATTTAATGGACGGATATTATATAAGTGGATATATAAATAATAATAAAAATCTTGCTTTTACAGTGGGTATGAGATCTACAGAAAACTTCAATTTAATGGTGATATAACTTTTAGGAAAACTCTATAAAATACTTATTAACAATCCTAAAACTATGACTCAAATAAATGAAGAATAATCTAAAAAAGAAGAATAATAGAATGTTGATTAATAAGGTTCTAGAAATATTTTGTACTTTGTTAGTTGATGAATCTATAAAAATAGTCATATTTAAAAGACATCATACTTAAGATAAGGTGGCTTAATTATTGAATGTGAAATTAAAAATAAGTAAAGTATGAATAGCGTTATTTTACTATATTAGAACTGAAATTAAGCGAGATTTATGAATCCTAGATTGTTGAGTAACATTCAATATAGTCTAATTATATATGATATTATTGAAAGAAAACATGAGGTGACATAAGTTGCAAAATAATAAATTTGAGTTGAAAGATATCTTGTTTATAATCTTTATTGTTGTTCTTGCAATACTAGCATTTGTATTCACAGTTGGTTATATTATTAGCTATATAGATCCTAACCATAGTATTACTGGTTATTCCATTGCAATTAGTTTTGTTGGCATATTTGCCACATTTGGTGGTGCATTTCTAGGTGCTAAAATTTCGGGGGAGAATGCTAGAAAGTTAGCAGATAGAGACATAAATGCTAGTAAGTTCAAATTACAGTTATTTTTAAAAAAAGCAGAAAATAATTATATTTCATTAAAACAACAATTTGAATTAAAAAAGAAGAATAACGATTTCGTAGATTTGCAAATGTTTTTAGATGATTATCAAAAAGATAATTTAAACTACAGTCAATTACTAATAAGAGATATTAAAGTAATTATAAACTGTATTAATAAAATAATTGAAGATGATTTTTTTTATTATATTGTTAAAGAAGTTAATGGTGAAGTTGATCTATTAAAGTTATTCGATATAAAGAACGATTTGAAAAAACTTGTGGATAAAATCCAGCAACATAGCAATGGAAAGAAAATTCCTTATTTTGAAAGTTATATAAACAAGGTAGCGTTTGATGAAAATTTAAAAACTTTAAAGGATATAAATAATAAAATAAATGACTAAATTAAAAAAATATAATTATATGAATGTGCATTTAATAATTATTTATCTATAATTACCAATAAAAAGTCTATCAATAAATTACTTTTGTTTTTCAATTTTATTATTTTGATGTAAATACGTAATGAAGGTTTGAGATATGCATTTCGAATAACATAATAATATTGTATAAAAGTACAAATAATGATTTAACTGGCTTTTATAAGACGTTTCTCATGAGTAAATTAAATTCGTGGGAACCGTTTTTTATTTTATTTAAAAAATGTAAACTAATACTCATATGTTTTATCATAAGACCATTTAAAAGATGTAGAAGAAAATTTTTGATATATTATTTTCATTATGAAGCTTATCTATTAATTCACATCTATGGAATGAACGTTTTCGAATTGAAAAAAGTTTATAT
>NZ_PPRG01000103.1 GCF_002902625.1 Staphylococcus devriesei | reverse complement strand
ACTTCATTGTTCCAGACTTTGCCGATGATAGCGTAGATTTAACAGATATTAAAGAAGTTAAAACAGCGACACGTAAATCAAATGGAACATTGACTATAAATGCAACACCTCCTAAAAAACTCACATGGAGTAACCAACCATACTTCAAAGCCGTTGCAGATAATGCTGGCGTAAGTATTTGTAGACCAAATCATAACAATGTCATGGTGGTTACAAACGAAACATACCAACCTGGAGATGTATTTTATGTTTATGAAATTCGTGATGGTTGGGCTAGAGTATACAGTGCTAGCAATAACGGTTTTGTATGGTATGAACGTCT
>NZ_PPRG01000102.1 GCF_002902625.1 Staphylococcus devriesei | reverse complement strand
TTGTTTGTTCGATTGTGGGTTAAGCTAGTCTTTCTAAAACTCCGTAATCTCCATGTCTTTCTGCTGTATCTATCTGACTATCTGTAAGTCGTTTATAGTTGATAGGTAAATCATCTAAAGTTAAACTTTCTACAAATGCAATCGCATCTTCACCGTCTACACTTCTTACTTGGTTGTATTTATTAACTTCATATTTCTTTTTAATGACTGTAAAAATACCTCTAATTAGATGGCCATATTTTTTTGAATATAATTCTTGAGATACTTGTTGACCGAAATATTCTCTAGTGAATTGATGACCTTTTCTAGAACAAAAAGAATGTAATCTATCAGCTTGTGGACCAGTTAAAGGTACTGTATTTCTAAAGTCGTCAAACTCTTTTCGTATTTCGTCGTACAACCCTCTGAATTCACTTTTCATTTCTGTAATTTCGTCATACATTTGTAGAATTGAATTCGCTTGAGCTACCATGTTTTCCATTTGATTTCGTGTTAATTCCATTATTTGGTTAGACATCTATAAC
>NZ_PPRG01000101.1:4074-5993 GCF_002902625.1 Staphylococcus devriesei | reverse complement strand
CATATGTATTTCTTCATTTGTTGAACTAATTAAATATAATGTATATACTTTATATAGTGTTTTATATTACTTAAATATTTTTTGCAATAATAAAATATTATGAAATAAAAACTGAATTTAGGTGTAGGTGATTAATAATGACATTGACAATAATCTTATTAGTTATCATTGTGATTCTTATCTTAATGTTGATAATAAATCAACGTTACATGCAAGATAGAGTAGATACTGAAGTCTACGCAAGAAATCAAATGGTTACTAAAAACTCAATCTTGAGTAGTGAAAATTTAGAATTAAAGAACCAAATGTTAAGCTCTAATAACGATGTAAGTTCTCATGCTAAACAAAATGCAAAGCATGTAATAACTAATATTCTTGAAAATTATAAAGAAGAAGGTAAATTAAAGTACTATGATATTATAACTACAAGCAACTTGGCTACGAAACACCCATTTTTCGAACATGCTAGAACGTTCGACTACATTGTAGTTTCAGATATAGGTCTTATAAATATTGATGTTAAAAATTGGAAACAAAAGACCTTTTATCATTTTGATGCACCTATTACTGATGAAATGCCAATTGAAACTAATGATGTTAATCAAATCGTAGGTCACTATATTAGTAAGCAATACCATAGTCAATTTGATTCACCACGTAGTGAAATCTATACATTTATCGAAAAAATTCAAAACAACCGCGTCGTATATGATTTTTATGACCATGATCCTTATGAACAGGCAGCTATCAATTCTAAATCATTAAAAGACGGTGTTGAAAATCATTTTAATCATAAAATACAAAGTATCGGTATAGTTTACTTTAGTGATGGTAGCGTCAATATTATTGAAGGCGCTGAAGAAAGAGAAAAATATGTAGATACTGTATCTACTAAAACATCTCTTGAAAATATCATTAAAGACGCTATAAAATTATCTAAACATCCTCTTTCAAAAGATCAAGTAACTAAAATTACTAATAGTTTTAGTAATTAATAATCAAGTATATATGTATATATTAAATAGGCGACTGGCTTATATCCACTTAAAGTGGTTTGCCAGTCGCTTTAATTTAACTCCATAAATTGAGTTTTTCTTTTTTAGCTTGTGCTTCATCTTTTTCAAAGATATGTCTATATTTACCATTTGGTGAGAAGTACTTTTCCCTTGCTAGACCTTTTTTAACTAATTTTTCATTAAACATGGTTTCTTTATCTAGCCACACGTATGCAAGCGTACGTCCATAACGATCTTCTTTTTCTTTATCATATTCCAAATAAACATCTTTCCCTGACAAATGTTTCTTACTATAATTTGAAGCTTCTTTACCATAAGGTTGTACTGGCGTATTTGGTTTTACAGTTTCAGGTGTATCAACCCCGATTAATCTAACTTTTATTTCCTTACCATTATTATTAGTAGCTACAAATGTATCCCCATCTACTACGCGTTCTATATGAACTTTTTCCTTATCATTTAGTTCACTATTCGATGATGATTGATTACCGCTACTTTTAAACGGTCCAGTGTGATTAATAAATTGAAACCCTAAAACACCGACTATTAATATTGCTACAACTATAGCACTGATAGTTTTCTTAGAACTCAAGGTTGTCACCTACTCTTATTATTCAATACTTAAACATAATATATAATATCATTTTAATCGTCAATCACTTCTTTTCTTTACAGAAAATTAAGATACCAAACCTTCATTATAGAATGAAGACTAAAAGAATATCGTGCTATAATAATAACGTTAGGAGTGAAATAAATGGACGAGCGTAATGAAAATATGATTACAATTATTGCTGCTATTATAGCTATTATTGTAGGTATTATTTTACAGATAGTTTTTAAATTGCCAATTATTGTATCAGTTGTCGTAGCAATTTTATTAGGAGTATTAGTAGGTTTCAT
>NZ_PPRG01000101.1:0-4064 GCF_002902625.1 Staphylococcus devriesei | reverse complement strand
TTGTATCAGTTGTCGTAGCAATTTTATTAGGAGTATTAGTAGGTTTCATTGTTTATATAGTTCAAAACATTATTCGTAAAAGAAAAAATAAATAAAACAAAGCGAGACAGAAATCCAATGTAATTTCTTATGTTTCTTAGTCTCGCACTAGCAAAGTTGACTAAATCAAAAACTAAGTCCTTATTAAAAAAGGCTTAGTTTTTTTATTGTCTACGATTATTTTTAATATATAGTGGTATGTATTAGAAACAAGTATAAAATTAATTTTCAAATGAATAGTTTGAATAATAAATTCTTTATATTTATAACCTATATTTAACCCTAATGAATGGAAGCCTCATTAAAAATATAAAACAAAGAGGTGGAAACCATGGAAATTTTAGATATTATTATTGACACACATGGACTTATCTATCGAGTACAAACGCAAAACGGCAATATTTTTGAACATACACTTGCGAATGATACGCCACCCGATAAAGTGGCCCAAGTTCTACGTTTATTAGCAACACATGTTGATAACTTAGAAGAAACTAAAACTGAAAATAATTAAATCCAACCTTTTTTAATTGCTTTCTTCCAAGCTTCAAATCTATTATCTGCATACAATTTATCAATAATATTAGAGGTATAATTGCGTACTGTCCCATTAGACAAATATAATTTATCTGCAATTTCTTTACTACCTAAACCTTCACCGATTTCACGTAAAATAACTTGTTCTTTATGTGTTAGTGGATTTGACTCTTTAAATATTGAAGTCATTAATGAAGAACTATATTCTTTTTCATTTTTCATAACCTTATTAATTGTGACAATTAAATCATCCACAGAACGTTCTTTTAGTACGTAAGCATCAACATCATTAGCAACTGCTTTTTCAAAATATCCTGGACGTTTAAACGTTGTTACTATAATAACTTTAGTGTTTATGTTTGCTTTTCTAATCTCTGATAAAACTTCTAATCCAGTCATTCCAGGAATTTATATATCTAAAATTGCCACATCGGGACGATTTACTCTTATATATTCTAACGTATCAATACCATTTTCAAAGTTAGCTATGACTTTCATTTCTTCATTAAACTCGATAAGTTGAATTATTGCTTTTCTTAACATATATTGATCTTCTGAAATCACAATTGAAATCATTTTACCCCTTCTCTCGGAATAGTAATATTAAGTGTCATACCTTTATTGGAAGTTACTTTAAGCGTTCCATTTAATAATTTAACTCTATCATTAATACTCTTTAATGTTGTCGAAGTCGGTTCTTTTATACCTACACCATTATCGCTTATGGTTAATTTAATCCCCTGGGTGTGATATTCAATTTCACCCTTTACACTACTAGCATGTGCATGCTTAATCACATTATTTACTGCTTCTCTTAAAATCATTGCAAGGAGAGACTGTTTAGCTGGATTTAAGGAATTTGCACCCTTTTTATTTTTAAATTCAAAAGCTATATTTGCATCTTTCAGTATATTTTCAATAGATTTAACTTCTTCTTCAAAATTTTGAACTTTCAAATTTTCAATAATATTTCTTACTTTATTAAGAGTCTCTTTAGATATATCATTTATATTTATAATTTCTTGTTTAGCTGTTTCAGGATTTGAATCTATCAGTTTAATAGCGAGTTCAGATTTTAAACTAATACTCGCGAAAACATGACCTAAGGTATCATGTAAATCTTGAGCAATTCGATTACGTTCTTGTTCCGCAATGAGTACGTTGATATATTTGTTTTTTTCTTCTAATTCTTTTTTAATTTTTCTATCATTCTTAGTTTTAAAATTCCCTAAGGTAACAGTTAAAATTACAAAATAAAAAATTAGTATTGAGAAAGCAATTGTACTTTCATATAAATAATAGCTAACTAAAAAACATATAGTCATAGTAATAATAAAGTGATAAATTCTTTAGATTTTAGAGTTACATCAAAAGTAAAAGGCAGAGCGAAGGCGCTAAAGAAAAAGAATAAACTAATCATTGGATTTACGCTATAAACAAAATATATTATACCTAAATAATGCAAAACTAATAACGCGTAAAGTATATTAGTCGCTAATTTATTATACACTAAGACCATGAGTAAATAGCTTATGGTAAAGATGGTTAGAACTGTAATATATAAAAACTCTGGCCCTCTCTTTTCACCAAAGATTCCTATAACGGGAAAAATTAAATAAATTAATGTCGAAATTTCTCCTAGTCTGACACTCCAACTCCTATTTTCCAATTACTTCACTTCCTTTTTCTTGTTGATAAGTAACGCTATGATTAGAAAAATAATACTATAGACAACTAATAATAAACTAGAGTTTATCGGTATTGAATGACCTTTGCTTAATTCGATGGCAACTTGTTTCAATTGATAAGTAGGCATCCATTTAGAAATCATTTGTAACCAATCAGGGAATGTATTAGTTGGGAACCATAATCCCCCTAGTATAGCCATACCTAAATTAAGTAGGTTAGCTATACTACTAGCCTTTTGAATGTCATTAAATTGCGCAATAACTAAACCAAGCGTAAGAAACAAACTTGCGCCTACCCATAAAACTAAGCCAGATAAAATCCACTGTGATATTTCGAGTGTTACGTCTTTATAGAAATGGGCAACTGAAAAAATTAATACAATTGAACAGAAAAATAGCAACATAGTTTTCAATACTTTTGCTAAAAAATAATTAGAAGGAGCAATAGGTATTGTAGTTAATCGCTTATACCACCCATTTATTTTTTCTTCAATCATACCAAAAGGAAATTGCATTAAACAAAAGTTGATCAAACTAAAAGTGGTCATACTATACATGTAGTCTTTATTGAATTGTTTTTTCGCTTCTTCAGGTAAATCAAGAATAGAAGTAAATAGTAGATAAAATGCTAAAGGTAAAATAATAGACATAAATGTCGTTAGTTTTCTTCTAAGTATTGAGTTAAGTTCTATTTTTAATAATATCCTTGTGCTATTCATCATTTTCTCCACCTTCTTGTTCAAACATCATTTCTAATAATGATTGTTTTGAAATAATCATTTCATTAAAATTAATTTTCAAATTTAGCAACTCATTAATAACATCTTGTACTTTGTTCGTTTTTAACTTAATTGTGTTGTCGCTAATTTCGATCTTAAACTTAGATTTTAGTTCTATAATTTGTTCTTCTGAGCTTATAGGAAACTCAATAACAGAATAGTTCTGATTATGAATAATTTCATTATGTAATCCACTAAATTTCACGGCTCCATTCTCTAATAATATAATTTTGTCTGCCATCCTCTCCACTTCCTCTATATAGTGAGAAGTGTAAAGAATTGTTGTGCCTCTCTTT
The DNA here is from genome assembly GCF_002902625.1 of Staphylococcus devriesei. Classification (GTDB taxonomy): domain Bacteria; phylum Bacillota; class Bacilli; order Staphylococcales; family Staphylococcaceae; genus Staphylococcus; species Staphylococcus devriesei. Next base: position 725 of record NZ_PPRG01000101.1, on the reverse strand, counting down.
TTTAATTTTAGAATGACATTCCAAAAGTGTTCTCTAGTTTCAATATCCATCGACGTGGTAGGTTCATCTAAAATCAATAATTGAGGATTACCAATTAGACACAAGACAAAATCGAGCAATCTTTTTTGTCCACCAGATAAATCATTTGCATATCGGTTCATCATCTTAGCTGAAAAGCGAGTCATATTTTGAAACTGTTCAAAGCTCATTCCCTCGCTATAAACACCTTTAAATAACGAATAAAGTTCTTTAACTTTCACTGATCTTGGGAAATTAGTTTTTTGAAATAAAATCCCAATATTTTTAGGCTGAATGATAGAATGCGGATCTTCAATTATTCCTTTGTTCGGCTTTATGTGACCAATTAATATATTTATTAAAGTTGATTTTCCTGCTCCGTTTTTTCCAATTAAAGCTGTACATAATCCTTCATCTAATTCTATAGATACGTTGTCTAATACATTGTTAGTTTGATAACGCTTAGATATTTCTGTAATCTTAATCATCTATTTACCACTCCCTTAACTAATTCGTCTATATCTTTAATTTAACGTTTAGTTATTATAAAAATTAGTAGTAAATGTCATTTTGATAATATGACAAATGTCATAAAAAAAACGCTAAAACTGCGAGAGCTTTAGCGTTTTAACTTAACTTATAATATTGGTGAAACTAATTTAGCAATATCTTCTTTAATTTTAATATTTAAAGGTCTGTTTTTATAT
>NZ_PPRG01000100.1 GCF_002902625.1 Staphylococcus devriesei | reverse complement strand
AGATGTGTATAAGAGACAGCCTTACTACATAGATAAAGAGAAAGTGATGTTATTTAACACCTTGACGGTAAAAGACATTGCTAAATTGGCAGTAGAAGCTATTATAAACGTTATTATTGTTTGAAAATTCTGACTAAATTCATTGCAGTATCTAAATTAATGATATAATTGAAGAAACAATATTTACTAGGAGGGAGAGTATTAGAAGATATAGTTAATAAAGTAAAACTATAATTTTATATAGTTTCAATAGTCGCTATAGGCAAAACGGAGGTAATGATTAATGAGGAATTAAATTACTTCTCCAATGCTTGTTCTTATTATATCTAAATTCTAATACTCAAATGTTATGAAAACTATTTACATAATTTTAATCTTACTTATCTGCCTTAACGTATTTTTAGGAAATAATATCTCACATAATGTTATAACGTTAGTAACAACATTAGTTTTAATTAACGCACTAAAAAAGACCAAGAAAAGCGAAAACAATTAATTTTAAAGCTATTATAAAATAAAGAATTAATACAGAATGAAGTTGTAAATACTAGTAGAATGAGAAGCTTGATCAAACTTCTTCACAATTAAAATTTCTAACATAGCGCTACTTCCCTTATAAGCTAATTTCTTTTTTAAATTATATATCACGTAATCTTTTATTGAGGTTGACTGCATATATATTAAGTAAATCATACAATATATAAAGAACTTAATATATAATGTAATTAATAGTTCTTAAGGAGTGGTTTAATATGAATAAAGTATCAAGTTTATTAGATGTAATGGAAATGATAGTGAATATAGCATTAATACTAGTATTATCGGTTAGCATATTGATATATCTAAAAGAAGATACGGAACTATAAATTAATAGATGAGGAGTATGGAAGTGAAAGTAACTGTTAATGTAAGAAAAACGACTACTAAAGAAAAATTAGAATCCATAATAGGTATAGAGCGTTAATAATAGGTTTTATTTATTTCGTGCGTAATAGATAAGTAATTTACAGTAATTTAAAAAAATAAGTCAAACTATAAAAAAGCGGAGCAATGAAATCTTTAAAATGATGTAGATTTCTGTCCCGCTTTTAACATTGTTAAATTAATTCCAATAACTTATCAACATTTGTTTCAGTAGTAGCCCAACTTGTCGCGAATCTCACTACACGATGGTTGTCATCATATTTTTCCCAAACGGCAATTTAACTTTTTGCTGTAACTCTTTTATTTTTTCTTCACTAAGTACAAAGAATTGTTGGTTTGTAGGGGAATCAAAATAAACTTGATAACCTTTTTCTAAGAATCCTTTTTTCATTTTATTAGCCATATTAATAGCATGACGGCTAATGTCTAAATATAAATTATTTGTAAATAATTCTAAAAATTGCACGCCGATGAGACGACCTTTAGCTAGTAAAGCACCATGTTGTTTAATGCGTGTAGTAAAGTGTTTAGGTTCATTGTTTTTAGTAAAGACAATCGCTTCTCCACATAACGCTCCTATTTTTGTTCCACCAATATAGAAGATATCACAATACTTTGCGATGTCTTCAAAAGTTAAATCACTTTGATTGCTCATTAAGCCATAACCTAATCTTGCTCCGTCCATAAATAGTGGTATCTTGTGTTCTTTACATACAATAGCTAAATCTTTTAATTCATCTTTGCTATACAAAGTTCCATATTCTGTAGGATGAGAAATATAAACCATGCCAGGAAAAACCATATGTTCACGTTTAAAATCATTATAGAAGGTATCTAAATATTCGTTTACTTCCTTAGGCGTAATTTTCCCTTCAAGAGAAGGGATTGCTAACACTTTATGTCCGCTGAACTCTATAGCGCCACCTTCATGAACGGCTACATGCCCAGTATCGGCAGAAATCACGCCTTCATAAGGTTCTAAAACTGAATTTATTACTCCTTGATTCGTTTGTGTGCCCCCAACTAAGAATCTCACCGTAGCATCTTCACATTTAATGGCTTCTCTAATTTTGTCCGCTGCTTGTTTTGAAAATGGGTCATCACCGTATCCAGCAGCCTGGATTAGGTTCGTTTCAAGTAATCGTTGTAATACTTTTTCATGTGCGCCTTCAAGATAATCATTTTCAAATGAAATCATAAGCATCCCTCCACTAATTAATTAAGATTAATTGTTTAATTATTCTGAAAAATAAAATAATAACTTAATTATACAGTAATTCAGTATTAAAGTGAATTAAATATTTAATGCATATAATTGTAAACGCTTTAAAATTAGATTAAAGTTATTAATATCCGTGAATTTAGTTGCAAACTGTATGTAACAATACTATGATTTAATCAAATAAATAAATAAGGAGTGTTATGCAATGAGCAAAGTCAAATTTAAAAAAATTCAAGGGGAATCGATTGAAACTCTTGAAAATAAAATCAATGATTATTTAGAAAGCGATGAAGGTAGCTACTTCGAAATACTGAATATTTCAATAGAAAAGGTAGAAGAACGTAAGTTTCCAAATAATGAAGAAGTACTAAGTGCATTATTGATTCTAACTCATAAAAACTAAATATATTTAACAAATTAATAGGAGTATTAAAAATGAAATTTTTGTTCACCACGAATATAGGAATAATACTAACAATTATACTTGTACTTGCATTTATTATTAATATCGGGTTGGCTTTTACAATTATATTTTTAGAAAGAAATAGAAGGAGCGCCACATCTACGTGGGCATGGCTGTTTGTGCTATTTGTTTTACCAATTATTGGCTTTATTCTCTATTTATTTTTTGGAAGAACAGTTTCTAAACGTAAAATGGAGAAAAATAATGGTAAAGAGCTTGATGCCTTCAAAGGATTAGTAAATAAACAAATTCAACAGTTAGATACACATACATATCGAAGTGATAATGACGAAGTAATTAAGCATCGTGATCTAATTAGAATGTTATTAAATCAACAAGATGCTTTTTTAACTGAAGATAATAAAGTAAATTTATTTACTGATGGTCATAAGCTATATGATAAGGTAGTCGAAGATATATATAATGCTAAAAATTATATACATTTAGAGTATTATACGTTTGAGCTTGATGGTTTAGGTCACCGTATTATTGATGCGTTAGAAACCAAGCTTAAAGAAGGCCTTGAAGTCAAGATTTTATATGATGACGTGGGGTCTAAAAAGGTGGGAATGTCTAAGTTTAAACACTTTAAAGCATTAGGTGGAGAAGTTGAAGCCTTCTTTGCTTCGAAGTTCCCATTAATTAACTTTAGAATGAATAATCGCAACCACAGAAAGATTATTGTTATTGATGGACAAGTAGGTTACATAGGTGGTTTTAACATAGGCGATGATTATCTAGGCTTAGGCAAACTAGGTTATTGGCGAGATACCCATATACGTGTTGAAGGCAGTGTAATTGATGCTTTACAAATGCGCTTTATACTTGATTGGAACTCCCAAGCTCATCGTCCGCAATTTGAATATGACGACAAGTATTTCCCAGAAAAGAAACCACATCAAGGAGATGCGGCAATTCAAATCGTTTCAAGTGGGCCAGCAGAAGAACTTCATCAAATTGAATACGGCTATACTAAGATGATTATGAGTGCGAAGAAGTCTATTTATATGCAAAGTCCTTATTTCATTCCAGACCGTTCTTATATTAATGCGCTAAAAATGGCAGCAAGTACTGGTGTGGAAGTACACCTTATGATTCCTTGTAAACCTGATCATCCATTCGTCTATTGGGCCACGTTTTCTAATGCGGCAGAGTTATTAGAAAGTGGCGTCAAAATATATACTTACCAAAAAGGATTTATTCATTCCAAGGTACTAATGATTGATGATGAAATTAGTAGTGTAGGTTCTGAAAACATGGATTATCGTAGCTTCGTATTAAACTTTGAAGTGAATGCGTTTATATATGATAAAGAAATTGCTAAAGATATAAAAGACGCCTACGCCAATGATATAAAAAGTTCTAAATTATTAACAAAAGAAAAATATAAAAATAGACCTTTAAATATTAAAATTAAAG
>NZ_PPRG01000099.1 GCF_002902625.1 Staphylococcus devriesei | reverse complement strand
TTAATACAGCAAGCTGAACTTAGACATGAAAGAGCATTAAAACGTAAACGTAGAGAAGAACGTATAGCAAGAGCAAAACGTGCAGAGCGTGAATTGGCTAAGCATAGAGTAAACACTAGGTACTTTAAAAACCTAGTACAAAACAATCTTATGGTTAAAATCAAAACAGATCAATACGGCAACGTACAGAGGGGGTAGCGGAATGGAAAACGTAAGAATAATTGATTTGAAAGTAGATAATATTGTTCAGTTTCAAGCGGCATTTAAAGGCATTACTGCTATGCAAACGGCTATAGTCAATCGTGTGTATGCAAATGAAAAAGGTTTGAAAACAGTTTGGTATGCAGATGTAGAGAATGCAGGTGGATATAAATTTACACTTACAGATAACGACGACTTTGTGAGAGTGAATGAGCCATTCACGCGTAAGGTGGATATGGTACACAAGCCAGAACATTACCACAGTGAAGACGGTATCGACTTAATAGAGTTTTGTCGTCAACAATTCACTGACGAAGAATTTAGAGGTGCTATGAAGTTTACTCAAATGCGTTACTCACTTAGAACAGGTCGTAAAGAAAATGATGTTCAAGACCAAAGCAAGTTGAAAGAGTACGCAGATAGATTTATGGAAGTACTGAAC
>NZ_PPRG01000010.1 GCF_002902625.1 Staphylococcus devriesei | reverse complement strand
CAAAATAGTAGTATTTAATTGAATTGTGAATAATAAGAGCTATTATAAATTAAAAATAGAGAAATATTAATAGTCAAAAATAAAAATATTTTGTCAATTTCTTTATGAAAGCGTTAAAAATTTTTCTTGATACACAATATAATTAAATTTTTAAGTATATAGTGTTGTAGTTTTGAATACATTTAATAGCGTAAACAAATTTAATTCGGTGCATAATAAAAATAGATTTCGAGACAAATTGTCTAAGATAAAATGATAGGTAATATATAGCTAATCAAGAATCTTAGTCAATTTTCGAAATTAGAACGTATTAATTCTATAAAACATCAATGAACAACAACTTAAAGAATATGAGCACCTAGAATATAATGAATAAGCACAATATTCTTTTTTAATTGTCATATGCAGATGCGAACTCCACTTCTCACATCAATGTGTATAGAGCAGTCTAATAGTTAATTGTTAATTTAAATAGTTAATTTCGCTCTTGCCACCTCAAATCAAAATTCAAGCCACATTGATAATTAAGGAATACTATTTGAATAACCTCATGATGACTCAACAACATAGTTAATAGTATTCACTTAATAATGAGATTAAGTCAGACAACACAACTATCTACCATTCATCACAGAATCAGACTAAGCATCTGTATCATGAGCAATAGGCATTATTAGTAGCAAACATGAAAGAATATTCTTTTAATAGAAAGAATAGAATTAATACATGAAAAGAGGCTAGGAGCAAGACAGAAATCTTATGCCATTCCAAGATTTCATTGTCTCGCTTTCGGCCCTTTATTTTTTTGATTTCTTAAGATAGTACTTTGTTGTAAATAAGTAACTTTGTATTTATCGGCAAGTGTTTTTAGGAAATTAAGCAATTCGGTGCTAGAAATATTGTCGTTGATAAAATCTTCTTTCAACGAGAGAGAATGAGCTTTTTCAGAACTAGTAGCTTTCTTTTTAAAATAGCCCCACATATGGTCATAAGTATTAATAATTGATCCTTTAGTAGGTTCTTCCCGAAGTCCTTTATCAATCATATGTTGTACCTCTTCTAAACTAGGAGAATCTTTTAATAATTGTCGAATTTCTTCATAATAATATTGGCTATGAAATAAAATATGATATTTTTCTTCTCTCCATAGCTTTTCAATATATCCACGTTCTTTCATAGGTCATCTCCTTTAAAATCATTAACTATACTAATTTTATTCGCAAGTTCTATTATTTATTTTCCCTAAAAGTGCGAGGTACATGTCTGTATAACTAAATTTGTCTAATTTTAGAAAATTAAAAAAAGATATTGCTTTCTATTTTGGAACCGGTTACAATATCGATAAGTATTAGAACCGGTTCCATCGAAGAGGAGGACAATTGAATGAATTATAAGCAATCAGCTGAAGATATATTACAAGCTATTGGCGGAGAAGAAAACTTAGATGCTATGGCTCACTGTGCTACAAGGCTCAGACTTGTACTAAATGACGAGAGTAAAGTAGATGAAGAACAATTAGCTAACATGGATGTAGTTAAAGGAACATTTTCAACTGGGGGACAATATCAAATTATTATTGGCTCTGGAACGGTCAATAAAGTATTTAATGAATTAGAAAAACTGACTGGTAAATAGGCATCAACCACTGCTGATGTTAAAGATAAATCTTCGAAAAATATGAACCCCTTACAACGTTTTGTGAAGATGTTATCTGATATCTTTGTTCCTATTATTCCTGCTATCGTTGCAGGTGGTTTATTAATGGGGATTAATAATCTTCTAACTGCCCCAGACTTATTTTATGATAATCGATCGTTTATCGAGGTGCATAGTCAATTTGCTGGTTTAGCAGAAATGATTAATATCTTCGCGAATGCGCCATTTACATTGTTACCGATACTTATAGGCTTCAGTGCTGCTAAACGCTTTGGAGGCAACCCATTCTTAGGCGCAGCATTAGGTATGATTTTAGTTCATCCAACATTAATGAGTGCGTACGATTTTCCAAAAGCAGTAGAAGCAGGCAAAGCTATTCCACATTGGGATTTATTTGGCTTACATATAAATCAGGTAGGTTACCAAGGGCAAGTATTACCGATGTTAGTTGCAGCTTATATCTTAGCTACTATTGAAAAGTGGTTACGTAAAGTCATACCTACAGTATTAGATAATTTACTAACACCGTTATTATCTATCTTAGTCACAGCGTTTCTAACATTCTTATTTGTAGGACCTATTACGCGTCAACTCGGTTACTGGTTATCAGACGGCTTAACTTGGCTATACGAATTCGGTGGAGCCATTGGTGGATTTATCTTCGGGTTATTCTATGCGCCAATTGTTATAACAGGTATGCATCATAGCTTTATAGCAGTAGAAACTACGCTTATTGCAGACCAAGCTAAAACGGGAGGTTCATTTATCTTCCCGATAGCTACAATGTCTAACGTTGCCCAAGGTGGCGCAGCTTTAGCAGCATTCTTAATTATTAAAAATAATAAAAAACTTAAAGGTGTCGCTTCCGCAGCAGGTATTTCAGCATTATTAGGTATCACTGAACCAGCTATGTTTGGTGTTAACTTAAAATTAAGATATCCATTTATTGGTGCCATTGTAGGTTCAGCTGTTGGCGCAGCATATATATCATTCTTTAAAGTTAAAGCAATTGCCTTAGGTACTGCTGGACTTCCAGGTTTCATTTCAATTAATCCTGCACATTCAGGTTGGTTACATTACTTTATAGGTATGCTAATTGCATTTATTGTTTCAGTAACTATTACGTTAATATTATCTCGTAGAAAAATGTATAAAGCTGCCGTTGAATAAGGAGCGGGTAATAAATAAACAAGGCAATTTCTAATGATATGAATAGAAATTGCCTTGTTTATACTTTAGAAGTGCGAATGAATTCTAATTTGTCTTCTTAAAATATTTAAAGTTTCTGTTTACGCCATAAGAAAATACCAACAATAGTGACAAGAATTAAGGATATGACAAGGATAATAATCCAAGAGGCATAACTTTTATCATCAATCGGAAGTGGCACGTTCATACCAAAGAAACTAAATACTAAGGTAGGTAACGTAAGTAAAACTGTAAATAGAGTTAAAGTTTTCATAATTGTATTCATTTCATTGGATAATAGAGAAGAATACGAAGTAGTTACACTCTCTAAGATACCAGTATACAATTCCGTAGTTTCAATCGCTTGGTTATTTTCAATCACTAAGTCTTCTAATAAATCCTCATCATCTTCAAATCGCTTAATCGCAGGTAAGCGGAATAATTTTTTAATTACCGTGTCATTACCTTTTAAAGCAGCTAAGAAGTAGACTAAGCTTTTTTCGACTTCCATAAGTTTATAAAGCTGTTTATTCGTAATATTATTTTTTAGTTCACGTTCAATACGAATTCGTGATTTATTTAAAAGTCTTAAATTTCTGTTGTAGTGATTTGAAATCGTTAGTAAAATATCTAGCGCGAAACGACTGTGATATTTTAAATTAACGTCATCTTGACGTGCGTAATTTTCTAAAAATTCATTTTCAGCGTCACAAATCGTTAGAACAAGACCCTTACCGATAACGATACCTAAAGGAATGGTAACGAAAGACAATACGCGACGACTTGATGAACTCACAATAGGTAAGTCAATGATGATAAGGGAGTAACCTGTATCTTCATCATATTCTATACGCGCACTTTCATCGGCATCCAATGGGTCTCGAATAAAGTCTTCAGGAAGATTAAATTTTTCAATTAACTCTTCAACTTCTTCTCTTTCAGGTTCTACAACATTAATCCATGATGCAGAATGATCTAACGTAGTTTCAACAATTTCGTTTGTTGCTGAATGTTTATATGCAGTTAGCATGGTTAATGATTCCTTTCATATTTTCTTAGTTTTAGTTAATTTTAGTACGCTTGTAATGGTTTTTAACCATAATTCTGAGTGGTCCATTATAGATAATTTTGAAAATGTGTTGTGTTAAGTCTTCAACTGATATTCGGTTATTATCTCTTACCCAGTACTTAATAGTTGAAATTGTAGCACCTGACACATAACTATGAAAGTACATTTCAGGTATGCCGTCAATTTCATGGTCAATGCTTATGAAATTTTGCATATTTTCTTGCATTAAAGTGTGAATTTTATTTTCCAATTTACTTTTACGCTCTAATTGTAAGATAGTGTGATAAAACTCCATGTTATCAGCAATATGCTGTAAAATATTGGACAAAATATCGTTTATGAACATATTTGCGATATCTTCGGGGTTATTGCCTTCTAATTGATTAAATTGAGATAATGACTCAATTTCACCAATACATTCATCTTCCATATCATCTAAAAGAGAATATTTGTCTTCGTAATGTAAATAAAAAGTTCCACGATTAATATCAGCTAAATTTGAAATATCTTGAATAGTTATCTTGTCGAGATCTTTTTGTTTTAGCAAATCTGTAAAAGCTTTTTTAATGGCCGTCTTAGTTTTACGAACACGCCTATCTTCTTTCATAAATAACGACCTCCTGATAGTTAATAGACAATAATATAAAATATGTTCAATAACATACGGTATGCAAATAATTGACTATTGTTAATTTTTAACCTCCTTATTATAATTTACAACGTACTAAATATTCAACACATTGTTCAGTAAATTTAAGGAGGTATAATATTCATGAATATTTTTAAAAGTAAATTACTATGGCTTGCACCAATTGCAGCGATTGCATTATTAGCATTATTCGCTTTGGCATTCTATCCTGCGTTTAACCCTAAACCTAAATAAATGCCAATCGCAATAGTTAATAATGACAAAGGTGTAGACATTCAAGGTAATAAAGTAAATATCGGGAATAAAATTGAAGATAAATTAATGGATAGTGATTCAGACACTGTTAAATGGGTTAAAGTGGACAAAGAATCAGATATTAAAAAAGGTCTTGAAGATGAAAAATATTACGGGGCAGCTATTTTTAATAAAGACTTTTCTAAAAATGCGATGAGTAAAACACAAAAAGTAGTAATGGATAGCAAAAAGGCTGAAATGAAAGAGAAAGTGGAATCTGGAGAAGTACCAGCAGCTGCTGCCAAACAAATGCAAGAAAAAATGGGTAACCAAAAAGTTGACGTTAAAAAAGCAACATTCAAAACAATTGTAAATAAAGGTGCAAGTATGCAAGCATCTCAAATTACAGGCAATGTTTTAGATGGTATGGGTAGTAATTTAAATAAACAAATTACATCTCAAAGCTTAAAACATTAGAAAAACAAGATGTGAAAGTGAATGCTTCAGATATTAAAGGTATAACTAATCCAGTTAAAGTGGATAACAAAACAATTAATAAAGTTAAAGATCACCAAGGTGGCGGTAATGCTCCATTCTTAATGTTTATGCCAGTATGGATGAGTTCATTAGTAGCATCAGTATTATTATTCTTTGCATTCAGAACTAGTAACAACTTTAAAATTCAACACAGAATCATTGCGTCATTTGGTCAAATGTTATTAGCAGTTGTTACAGCGTTTGTTGCAAGTTTCGCGTATGTTTACTTCATGCATGGTGTATTAGGCTTTGAATTTGTTCATACTAATCGTGTAGCAATCTTCTTAGCTATTTCAATCTTAGGATTTATCGGGTTAATCTTAGGTATCATGGTATAGCTTGGTATGAAATCACTCCCAATCTTTGTATTATTAATGTTCTTTAGTATGCAACTGATTACATTACCAAAACAGATGCTTCCTAAAGGTTATCAAACATGGGTATATGACATTGACCCATTCACACACTATACAACAACACTAAGACAAATCATTTATATGGGACATCCTATTGAAATGAATTCAACAATGTGGATGATGATTGGATTTATTATCTTTGGAGCAGTATCTAGTTTAGTAGCAGCTATCGTCAGAAAACATAGTACTAAACGTACTGAAATCCCAGCATAATCATTTTTTCCTCAATGTAGTATAGCTATATATTATATTGAGGATTGATTTTAATGATAAATAAACTGAATATTTAAACTTTAATATATCGATTGACTATATCGGGAAAGAGAGTATTATATTCGTTAGATATCTAACTAAATGAGGTGAAGATATGGAATTAACATATCAATATTTATTAAGGACGTTAGCCCATGAAATGAAAAATTATGCTGATCATAAACTAGATGAATATAATGTTACTCAAGAACAGAGTCACACGCTAGGTTATATGTATCGTCATAAAGAACGAAGTATAACGCAAAATGAACTAATTAAAACATTTCAACGTAAGGGGTCTACAGTAAGTTCAACTTTGAAAAGCTTGGAGAATAAGGGGTTTATTTATCGCATGGTTGATCCTAATGACTCAAGACGTAAAAATTTAAAACTTACAGATGCAGGTAATGAACTTGTAGAATCATTTGTTAGTATTTTTGGTGAAATAGAAGCGATTTTAGTTAAAGATTTTAAGGAAGAAGAAAAAGCGCAGTTGAGTAGTTTGTTTGAGCGTATGTTAGATAATATTAAAAAAGCTAATTAATATAAGACTTTAATAGCATTATAAGTAGTCTTAATTTAATATAAAATATTTGACTAATTTAAGTTAGACGATAGTTACTATTGCTAAAGTGGGAAGACGAAAATAGTTTATTCAAATAGGTTTCGCTCCCGCTATCTTTTTCAACGTATAGTTAGATATCTAATTATTAGATATCTAATATTTAAAGGAGATTATGGAAATGAAAGACGAACAATTATATTATTTTGAAGAATCACCAATTATTAAAGCATTGATGCACTTTTCTTTACCTATGATGATAGGGTCATTATTAAGTGTGATATATGGTATTTTAAATGTTTATTTTATCGGTTTTTTAGACAATAGCCATATGATTTCAGCCATTTCTTTAACATTACCAATTTTTGCAGTGTTAATGGCATTTGGTAATTTATTTGGTGTAGGCGGTGGAACATATATTTCTCGTTTGCTTGGCGCTAAAGATTATACTAAAACGAATTACGTAAGTAGCTTCTCAATTTATAGTAGTATTATTTTAGGTGTGATTATAGCAATCATCACATTGCCATTTACTGATCAAATTGCGAGTGTTTTAGGTGCAAGTGGAGAAACATTACGCTATACAAGTGACTATTTAAAAATAGAATTTCTAAGCACACCATTCGTTATCTTATTCTTCGTACTTGAACAATTTGCACGTGCTATTGGTAAACCAATTATTTCAATGGTTGGTATGCTTTCAAGCGTCGTTTTAAATATGATTTTAGATCCAATTTTAATTTTTGGTTTTCATTTAGATGTTATTGGTGCGGCGTTAGGTACTGCAATTTCAAATGTAGTAGCTGCATTATTCTTTGTTATTTATTTTGCTAGAAAAAGCGATGCACTATCATTAAATATTAAATTTGCAAAACCAACAAAAGCGCTTATGCAAGAAGTGTTTAAAATTGGTATTCCAGCCTTCTTAATGGTAGTACTAATGGGTGTAACTGGTTTAGTATTAAACTTATTCTTAGCACACTATGGCAATAATGCCATCGCAAGTTATGGTATTTCATTTAGACTTGTACAATTTCCTGAATTAATTATTATGGGACTTTCTGAAGGTGTAGTACCGCTAATTGCTTATAATTTTGTTTCTAATAAAACGCGTATGAAAGATACAATTAAAGTTGTTATTATGACTATCGCGATTATCTTTGCTATATGTATGACAATAGTTTTATTATTTGGTCATTCAATCGTTCAATTATTTAGTACTGACTCACAAATTGTTACATTAGCTACATTTATTCTTAAAGTGACAATGACATCATTATTATTAAATGGTATTGGCTTCTTGTTTACTGGCATGTTACAAGCAACTGGACAAGGCCGTGGAGCAACTATTATGGCCATTGCACAAGGTACAATTATTATTCCGGTATTATTTGTAATGAATGCTTTATTTGGCTTAGTTGGTGTGATTTGGTCATTACTGATTGCCGAAACAATTTGTGCGTTATTAGCTATGCTTATTGTTTATTTATTAAGAAATCGTCTTACTGTTGACACTCAAGCTTTAGTTGAAGAATAGGTGCTAATTATTATCTCCTAAGCTATATGATTTGGCAGTAGTTGTCTGAAATGAAAATACGTTAAAATCGTACTTTCTTCATCTCCAGCCAACCTTGCCGGGGCGGGACGACGAAATCTTTGAAATTTGGCAGTAGTTGTCTGAAATGAAGATGCGTTCGAATCTCACTTTCTTCATTTCTAGTCAACCTTGCCGGGGCGGGACGACGAAATCTTGGAAATTACATTAGCTTTCTGTCCCGCTCCCTCTTTTTTGGATAAAAAGTGACAAATTAGAATTATTATTGTTAAATAGCATGTATTATCTTATTATTAATAAATGAGTAAATTTTTATGGGGGACGTCAATGGTGAAAATTAAGCGAAGTTCCAAAGTAGTTTTAGCAATTATGATGATGCTTTTATTTGTTCTAGTTCCAAACGTTCAAAACATTGCATCTGCACACGCTACTTTAGAAAAAACAACGCCTTCACAAAATGGGGTAGTATCTAAAAAGCCTGATACTATTGAACTGACATTTAACGAACCTGTTAATGCCGATTATTCAGGCCTTACTATATATAATGATAAAGGTAATAAGATTGCTGACATTGACCCGACGACAACAGGTCATTCTCAGGTATTAACGTTTCCTGCTGATAAAGTAGGAGAGGGTACCCATCAAATTGAGTGGCATACCGTTTCAGCTGATGGCCACGAAATTGGTGATCGATTTGAATTTTCTGTCGGAGAAAAAACAGCTAATGGCGTAGATACTTCACCTGCTTTTTATGAAACGCCAGACTTTTGGTTTGGATTATTACGATACATAGCGGAAGGCGCTACAATTTTATTAGTCGGACTTTATTGGTTAAATGGTATTGCACGTCGTAATAATTTATCTACATTCGATATTTTTCCAAGACATTTAGCAGTATCATTAATTATGATGATGGGATATTTGATGTCTCTCGTCTTATATTTAATGACCTTATCGTCAGACGTGTTAGACGCAATACTCACGCTTAACCCTAATACATTAATTCAATTCCCTTATATTTTAAGTTCAATTGCATTAATTATCTTAAGTGGTTTATTTGTATTACGTAATATGGAAAAATCATGGTATTGGATTATATCGATTGCGATGATATTAGCGTTAAGTATGTCTGGACATGCATGGTCGCAAAGTGTGCCACTTTGGTCACTTCTACTTAGAACGATACACTTAAATGGTATTAGTTTATGGTTAGGCGCACTGGTCTATCTCTTGGTTTCAGTATTTACTAGAAAGAAAGATGCTGTGGATTTATTACGTGAAATCCTATTCAAAGTTAATGCAAGTGCAGTAGCGCTTATTATTCTTTCTGGTATATTAATGTCTATAGATGAAACTAAAATTCTTTCAATCTGGTCAAATATGCAAACATGGACTATATTCTTAATTGTTAAAGTCGTAGGTACGTTTATTATGATGGGATTAGGTTTCATGCAAACGACTCGTGCATTAAACCGTCGAAATAGAGTAAATAAAGTTTCATTGATTGTTGAAGTCACAATAGGTGTGATTTTGATACTTATTGGAGTAATTATGAGTCAAATTAGTATTCCATAAGAAGGAGAAAAAAGATGATAAAAAAATTATTAGCAACGAGTTTAGTACTCTTCTTTACAATGGGCTTCTTTAAAATCGCAGATGCCCATGTTACGTTAAACCCTAAAGCAGTTGAACCGGAATCTTATGAACGCGTTGATGTACGTGTTCCGGTAGAACAAAAAGATCATACAGATAAAATCGAATTAGAAGTTCCTAAAGAAGCTCAAGTTGTCAATATTCAACCTGTAGAAGGCTACAAATATAAATTAGACAAAGATAAAAAAGGAAATATCACTAAAATTACATGGAAAGCTAAAGACAAAGGTATTGGTCCAGATGAATTTATGGACTTTCCACTTGTAGTAGCTAGTCCTAAAGAAGAAGGTAAATATACTTTTAAAGCAATTCAATCATATGATAATGGCGATAAAGTTAAATGGACTGGTAAAGAAGACAGTGAACATCCAGCACCAACACTAGAAGTTAAAAAAGATGCTAATGCAACAACAGTTAAAGAAGAAAAATCTAATGATACGGCTAGTGAACAACAAAGTTCAGGTGGTTCAATCGCATTATGGATTGTCTCAATCATAGCGATTATTTTATCATTAGTAGCTTTATTCAAGCATTCAAGAAATAAATAGATATTTAATCTAGTCGGAGCGAAACTATAAAATCTTTGAAGTTTAATTTGATTTTAGTTTCGTTCCTTTTTCATATAGCAATATTCTTACATATTTTGTCACTTTAAAGATGCTTATTTTCAATTATAATAGTAATGTGAGGGAGGATTTTCATATGCGCAGATTATTATATGCTTTCTTAGTCTATATGATAATTGGATTATTTAGTGGTTTTTACTACAGAGAATTGACTAAAGCACATCATTTTACGGGCGACACACAATTATCAGTAGTACACACACATACCCTTATTTTAGGTATGTTTATGTTCTTAATATTACTTTCGCTTGAAAAGTCATTTAAACTAAGTAGTTATTACTTATTCAATTGGTTCTTTATTGTTTATAATTTAGGAGTAGTTGTCACAATAGGTATGATGGTAACTAAAGGTACATTCCAAGTTATAGGTAAAAGTTTCCAACCTGAAGCATTTGCTGGGTTTGCAGGTATTGGTCATACAGGTATGCTAGCTGGGTTATTGTTACTCTTCTTCTTATTGCGTCAAGCCATTTTAAAAGAACCAAAAGATTAATATGTAATACAAATATTTACAAAAAGAAATGGGATAGCATTCCCTAAATATTATTTTTAAAGAGGCTGAGTCATTAATATAAAATGGGTCAGCCTCTATTTTTAGCAGTAGTCGACTGAGTTGAGATTAAAACATTAACATTTTACGTTTTACAAAACTGATAAGCGTTGTACCTCAAGCAAGATTCCCGCCAGATACGTCATAATTTAATATAAATTGAGAGCTAATTTTGCTCCCGTCAATTTTTTAGTGAAAAGATGTATGATAGACAAACGGCATTTCTTCAATATTAAATCAACATATAGTATAATGAATGAAAATTAATGATAATTGTTATCATTTAAAAATAGAGAGAGCCTTGGGAGGAAATCGTATGCAAGATGTAACAATAATTGGAGGAGGCCCTGCAGGTCTTTTTGCCAGTTTTTACTCCGGATTACGTGGGATGTCAGTAAGAATTATCGATGTTCAAGATAAATTAGGCGGCAAGATGCAAATCTATCCTGAAAAGATTATTTGGGATATTGGAGGTGTAGCACCTAAGCCATGTTACGAAATTATTAAAGATACAATTAAACAGGGACTACATTTTAATCCAGAAGTTAATTTAAATGAACGCGTAATAGATATTCGCAAATTACAAGAACGTCATTTTGAAGTAGAGACTGACCAAGGCAATATCTATGAATCTAAAGCAGTTATTTTTGCTGTAGGTGGTGGGATTATTAATCCTAAACCACTTGATATTGAAGATGCTGAACGTTATCAACTCACGAATCTGCATTATGTAGTACAATCGTTCTCCAAGTTTAAAGATAAAAATATTTTAATCTCAGGTGGAGGGAATACTGCACTTGATTGGGCAAGAGATTTAGCTGAAATAGCACAATCTGTCACTTTAATATATAGAAAACCAGAAATCCGTGGTTATGAAGCAATGATTAATGTTCTAGAAGATTTAAATGTCAAACTGCTTCCTAAAACCCAAATTAATAAACTTATTGGTGATACAGATTGCGAGCGAATTCGAGAAGTACAATTAAAAAATATTGAAACTGGTGACGTCATTACCCAATCATTCGATGATGTAATTATTAGCCATGGTTTCGATCATGAAAACCCATTATTAAAAGAGTGTACTTCTAAGTTTGATTTACATGATGAATATCGCGTCAAAGGCTTTGGCAATACTACTACGAGCATTCCAGGTATCTTTGCTTGTGGTGACGTTGTTCATCATGAGGCGAAAGTTCATTTGATTGCGAGTGCCTTTAGTGATGCGGGTAATGCCGCTAACTTAGCTAAAACGTATATTGAACCCGATGCCTACAAAGAAGGCTACGTTTCAAGTCATAACGACATTTTCAAAGAATCTAATAGAGCGGTTATTAATCAATATCTATAGCTAGTGAGATAAGAGGGGGAAAATGATGATTCGCTACTCGAATGAGCCACCTAAACCTAGAGCATATTGTGATTTACGAGTGAAAGCAGGGATGAGTCCGAAATCAGAAGAAGCGGCACTTAAAGGGCTACCTAACGCTTGTTATAGTATAACGATTTATGATGATAATGTACTTATTGGTATGGGTAGGGTGATTGGTGACGGAGGTACTGCCTTTCAAATTGTTGATATAGCTGTGGATCCAGCATACCAAGGTCAAGGTTATGGTAGAATTATTCTTGAAAAAGTAATGACTTATATTGAATCGATTGCTATGAAAGGAACTTATGTAAGTTTAATTGCTGATTATCCTGCAGATAAGTTATATGAGAAATTAGGCTTTAAATCGACAGAACCTAAATCAGGTGGCATGTATATCGTTTATTAAAGCATTAAAATGGCTTGCAAGGAGTTCTAAATGAATTCCTTTCAAGCCATTTTTATTTAACAATAGTTTAGTTTTATAAACTACGTATTATCTGACGAAGCTTTCATAGGGGGGAGCGGGACAGAAATCTAATGCAATTTCTAAGATTTCGTAGTCCCACCCCGGCAAGGTTGACTAGAAATGAAGGAAGTGAGGCTCGAACGAATCTTCATTTCAGACAACTACTGCCAGGTCGAGCCACGGTCTCGACGCTCATCCAATTCCCTCGGGAGTCTCGCCAATAATACTGCGTTAATTGCATATGATTTTATATTTCAATTCAACCTTAAATTAGAATTGTATTTTTTCTCTTAAGATATTATATACTTTTATTTATTAAAGTCGATAACGATGCGGCCTGTATTTTCATGGTTTAATACTGTTTCAATAGCGTCTGGTAAGTCAGAAAATGAAACGACACGTTTAATATCATGTAATTGATCTGATTTTAAATCTGTAGCTAAACGTCTCCACACGCGTTCACGTAATTTCATAGGTGTAAATACTGAGTCGATACCTACAAGGCTAACACCTCTTAAAATAAATGGATGAACTGTTGTGCTAAAATTCAATCCCCCAGTTAAACCAATGAGTGCGACGCCACCATTATTATCAATATGTTTAGCTACATAAGGTGTACCTTCGCCACCAATTGGATCAATCGCAGCTTGCCATGTACGTGAACCGAGTGGCTTATCGTCGTTGTCAGTAATGCGATTGATAATATCTTTAGCCCCTAATTGTTCTAATTTATTAGTAGCTTCTTTATTACCTGTACTTGCGATGACTTTGTAACCTAAGTTAGAAAGCATCATAACTGCTAATGATCCTACGCCACCTGAAGCTCCACGAACTAGGACTTCTCCACCTTCAAGTGTCATAAAACCTGCTTTTTCTAATTTTTCAATTGCTAATCCTGCAGTATAGCCAGCTGTACCATAAATCATCGCTTCTTCTAAAGTGAGGTTATCTGGAAGTTTAACAATCCAATCCGATTTCACTCTAGCATACTCACTGAATCCACCATAATGACTAACACCTAAGGCATAACTTGTCGCAATTACTTCTTCACCCTTTTCAATAGTAGGGTCATCAGATTCTACTACGACGCCTGCTAAATCGATACCAGGAACCATTGGGTATGATTTAACGATATTATTATTGTCAGTTATTGCTAAGGCATCTTTATAGTTAATACCTGAATAGTGTACTTTAATTAGTACATTACCTTCAGATAGATCATCAGTAGTCATTTGTTTATAATCACTATTAATTTGGCCTTTTTCATTTTGATCCACTAAAAATGCTTTGAATTGTGTGCTCATATGTTATGACTCCTTTTAAAAAAATAAAATTCCAACTTTAAATTATATACCCTTATTGCATTTTATGCATTCTTAAGAGTTATCAGGTTAGCTAAAAATATTAAAACTAAAGTTTCATCAAAATATAAAAATTTTGTTGATTAAAATTAAGATAGAATTGTTATTGACATAAAATAGAGACAAACTTATAATTAATCTGATAATGATTATCAATTGAAATTGAAGGGTTTTCTAAGGGTAAAATTGGGAGTAGGCTAACATTCTGAATGAGCTAGCATAGAATAGGTTTTTTAAATAATTTCAAGATGGCTATAGCGTTCTCAATTAAAAGATTCAGCGTCGATAGATAATCACTGAAACTTAACTGAGGTGAAAAAATTATGAAAAAATTACCAACTATTTTATTAGCGTCATCATTACTTTTAGCAGCATGTGGAACGAACGACCACAATGATGATAGTAGTAACAAAGATAGCTCATCACAAAACTCAAGTAGTAAGAGTGAAAATAATAAAGCGTTAGATAAAGCTACAAAAGAGTATAAAAAGTACACAGATAATCAACTTGATAAATTCTTAGATGGTACAGAGCAATTTGTATCAGCAGTCAAAGATAATAATATGGAAAAAGCTAAAGAATTATATCCTAAAGTACGTATGTATTATGAACGTTCTGAACCTGTTGCGGAAGCATTCGGTGATTTAGATCCTAAAATTGATGCACGTTTAGCAGATATGAAAGAAGAAAATAAAGCAGATAAATGGACTGGCTACCATAAAATTGAAAAGTCTCTTTACCAAGATAACAAAATAGATGAAACGACTAAAAAAGATGCAGATCAATTATTGAAAGATGCTAAAGAACTAGATGCTAAAGTAGATACGTTAGATATTACACCTAAATTAATGTTACAAGGATCAGTTGACTTATTAAACGAAGTATCTACATCTAAGATTACAGGTGAGGAAGAAATCTATTCTCATACTGACTTGTACGATTTCAAAGCCAACATTGAAGGTGCACAAAAAATTTACGAATTATTTAAACCTGAATTAGAGAAAAAAGATAAAAACTTAAGTAAAGATATTCAAAAGAACTTTGATAAAGTAAATAGCTTGTTAGATAAGTATAAAGATGGTGACGGTTATAAAGATTATAGCGCAGTAACAAAAGAAGATAGAAAAGCTTTATCTGACGCTGTAAACTCTCTTGGTGAACCGCTAAGTAAAATGGCTGTGGTTACAGAATGAGTAAGATAGACGAACAACAAAATTCAAACGTTTCACGTCGTTCTTTTTTAAAAATGCTAGGTATAGGTGGCGCCGGTGTAGTTATCGGCGCTAGTGGTGCAGGTAGCATTTTCTCTTTTAAGTCAATGTTTGATACACCTGAGAACGAAGATAAAGATGCCTTTGAATTTTATGGGCGTGTACAAGCAGGTATAACGACGCCTACACAGAAAAACTGTAATTTCGTAGCTTTAGACTTAAAGACTAAAGATAAAAGTGCAATTAAAGATATGTTTAAAAAATGGACGCAAATGTCAGTTAATATGACTGATGGTGAACCTGCTGAAAAAGATAGTCAAAATGAATTGTTACCGCCAGTAGATACAGGCGAATCAATTGGACTAGGTGCTAGCAAGTTAACGTTAACGTATGGTGTTAGTAAATCTTTTTTGAAGAAAGTAGGCTTGTCGTCTAAAATCCCATCAGGCTTTAAAGACTTACCACATTTTCCAAATGATCAATTAGATGATGAATATAGTGATGGGGATATAATGATTCAAGCTTGTTCTAACGACCCACAGGTTTCATTTCATGCGATTCATAATTTAATTCGTCCTTTTAGAGATATTGTTAAAATGAAATGGTCTCAAAATGGATTCGTATCAGGAAAGTTAGAAGAAACACCGAGAAATCTTATGGCTTTTAAAGATGGCACGGTTAATCCACGAAAGAATGATGAACTAAAAGATTATGTCTTTATTAATGATGGTTGGGCTAAAAATGGTACCTATTGCATTATTAGACGTATCCAAATTCATATTGAAACTTGGGATCGTACCTCTCTAGATGAGCAAGAGGCGACTTTCGGACGTAAACGAGCTTCTGGCGCGCCTTTAACCGGAAAAAAAGAATTTGAAAATCTAGATTTAGATGCTAAAGATAGTAGTGGTAATTATGTTATTGATCCTAATGCACATGCGCGTTTAGCACGTGAAGTTAAGACATCAATTAAACGTCGTGCTTATAATTATACGGATGGTACAAATGCTAAAACAGGTGCTTTGGAAACAGGACTAATGTTTATTTGTTTCCAAAAGTCTACCCAACAGTTTATTGATATTCAAAATAATTTAGGCCATAAAGATAAATTAAATGAATATATTACACATCGAGGTTCTGCATCCTTTATTGTCTTGCCAGGTGTAAAAAAAGGAGGCTATCTCGGTGAAACCTTATTTAGTTAAACTATTAATCGCTATAGCACTTATCTCCACAGTAATGAGAATTACACCTTCACTTACACAAGTTCATGCAGCTGAAGATAGCAATATAAGCGATGTGTATGTTGCCATTACTGATGCTAAATCTACCATAGAAGATAAAGATAAAAGCGATAAAGAAAAGAAAAAAGCCGTTGAAGATATTAAAGCAAAGGTAAATGCTTTAGATATTAAAAATAATAAAGAAGGTAAAGATGTTAAATCAAAACTAAAAGATCTTGATCACACATCTTCGCTAAATAAACAGGACAATAACTTATCAGAACTGACGAAATCACTTATTGCATATGAAAATGCTGTGTCGACTAAAGATGTCTCTGGTGAAATAAAAACTTTAAAACAACAAGTTGATTCAAAAGATAACAAAGTAAAGGATGCAATTAAAAGTAAAAATACATCTGAATTACAATCTATCAACAACAGTTTAAATCAGATTTGGACGAGCCATGAAACATCTATTCGTAACTATGATGAAGGTAAATATGGTCAAATCGAAGTTAACTTGATGCAATTCCGTGTAGCGGTTCAAAAAGAACCATTTAATGCTAAAAAGGCAGATAACGCATGGACAACATTCAAATCGAGTATTGATACAGTTGATCAAAAGCAATCAAATGAAGAATCTGGTAAATACAAAGTTACACAATTAAATGATGAATTAGATAAAGCTATTAAAGGTATTGAAGATAATAATTTAACTCAAACTGATGATGCTTTGTCTAAATTTGTACAAGTATGGCCATACGTTGAAGGTAAAATTCAAACTAAGAATGGTTCATTGTATACAACGATTGAGGATAAAATTCCATATTATCAAAGTATTTTAGATAATAGTAATAAAGATAGAGTTAAAAAAGGCTTACAAGAAATTAATTCAGATATTAAAGATACAGTAGGCCAAGACAGTTACTCATTTGTAGATGTTATGATTATCTTCCTACGTGAAGGTTTAGAAGTATTATTAATAATCATGACATTAACAACTATGACACGGAACGTCAAAGATACTAAAGGTACTGCTAGTGTTATTGGTGGTGGTATTTTAGGATTAATTCTAAGTATTACGCTAGCCATTGTCTTTATTCAAACACTAGGTAATAACGGTTTATTACGCGAAGGTATGGAAGCGGTACTTGGTATTATAGCCGTCGTATTGATGTATGTCGTTGGTATCTGGATGCATCGCCGTTCAAGTGCACAACGATGGAATGAAATGATTCAAAATATGTATCAAAGTGCGATTAGTAATGGAAATCTATTGCTTTTAGGTACAATTGGATTAATTTCAGTTTTACGTGAAGGTGTAGAGGTAATTATTTTCTATATGGGTATGATTGGTAGCATTACGACATGGGATTTCGTACTTGGTATCGCTTTAGCCATAGTCATCCTAATTATCTTTGCATTCCTATTCAGATTTATAGTGAAACTTATTCCTATTTATTACATCTTTAGAGTACTATCAATATTAATCTTTGTAATGGCATTCAAGATGCTTGGTGTAAGTATTCAAAAATTGCAATTATTAGGCACTGTTCCGCAACATAGTATTGAGGGCTTACCTACAATAAGCATTATTGGTTTCTATCCAAGTGTTGAAACGATTGTAGCACAATTGATTTATATTATATTAATTATTTTCTTTGTTTTGAAGAATCGTAAAGATAAAAAAGAAACACCCGTTAAATAAAAGTTGACTAACTAAAGCCTCGAATGAGTTCTAGAATGACACTCACTCGAGGCTATTTAATATGGATAATTTAATATTTGAAATTATGTGCGATGTGTAATTTTAGCAATTAACATACTGAATTCAAACAGTATGATTAAAGGTAATGTAAGTAATAAATTTAACGTCAAATCTGGTGGCGCTATAATGCTTGCAACTACAAAGCATCCAAAATAGATATACTTACGATACTTTTTAAGCTCTTTGATATCAATTAAATCAAATTTAGCTAAACCCATAAATAAGGTCGGTAGTTGGAACAATAAGCCGAAAACAAGCAACCAACGTATCAGTTCATGTAAATAAGCTTTAAAACCAATAACAGGTTGAATGTCTAAAATAGCTGATAGATTTATTGAAAAATTAATAATTAATGGGAAACCTATGAAAAATGCGAAAACAACACCAATAATAAATAATAATGCACACCAGATACTATATTTATAAATAAATCCTCGTTCATGAGGATGAAGCCCTGGCGCAACAAAAGCCCATAATTGATAAAAAATAATCGGGATAATTAAACATAAAGCTACAAAGAAAATAATCATTACGTAAATCTGTATCATTTCAGTAAACGAAAAAGCATGTAGTGTAACGTGAGCGCGTTTTATATAATGGATAAATGGTTTCATCCACCAATAAGAAGAAATATATACGATAATGACAGAAATAATAAAAGCAATGAACACTTTGACAATTCTCGAACGTAATTCATCAAAGTGCTCTAATAAGGTCGAGCTATTTTGACTGATCTCGTTGTTGTTTAGACTCTTTACTGGGAGTATCATGCACATTATCTGAATCTAGATCCTCAGCGGCAGATTTAAATTCTTTTAACGTACTTCCAATTGCTTTGCCGAATTGCGGTAACTTTTTAGGCCCGAAAATAATCAATGCAATTATACTAATAATGACTAAACTGGTAGGCCCTGTAATGCCTAATACAAACATATCTTGGAACATAGGAAAAACCTCACTCTATTTTATACTAATATCATCTTTACTTTATACTCATTGATAAATATTATCAATAGAAAATTGCTTATTCACAAATTAAATATATTTAAATGTTTGAAAGTAATATAATAAGGAATAAATTATTAATTTTTATATCTGCCTAAGGGGGAGCTAGCTATGACTGAACATATAGAAGTAATTCAAAAAGAAGAAGTAGAAGCGCTTAGAACAATTTCAGAAACTACATTTCACGATACCTTTGAAGGTGAATATAGCGCGAAGATTTTCAAACGTTTTTCACAAAAAGTTACAACGAAACGCTATTATTAGAAGAGTTAGATAACCCACAATCCTTCCATTATTTTTATAAAATTGATAATGAAATTGCTGGATATTTGAAACTTAATATAGGAGAAGCGCAAACAGAAGACAAAGGGGAAGACTATTTAGAAATTCAACGTATCTATTTTTATAAGCAATTTCAAGGCAAAGGCAGAGGAAATAAATTTATTGAATTGGCTTTAGACAAAGCACGTGAACTTAATAAGTCTAAAATATGGTTAGGTGTATGGGAATATAATGAACAAGCACTAAGATTTTATAAGAACAAAGGATTTAAAGTTACTGGCCATCATGAATTTATTACTGGCGAAGTGGTTGACACCGATCTTATCATGGAAAGAAACGTATAACAGAATAAATATTATAAACGATATAAAATAGGCATGAAGACGATTCGCAACACTTAGGACCCGTCTTCATGCCTATGATTTTAATATTTATGTTAGTGCTCTTCATTTAAAATATTGCGCATTAACTGTGTTAATCTTTTTAGTGAATTATTTTTCTCATTAATTAGCGGATGTTGATTAATATCTAATAACGTGTGATTGACTAAATTGTCTGTTAATAGAGTGGCGTCAGTATACCAAACTTTAGATAAACTTTGCATTACGTCTCCATAAACGCCACGCTCATCTTTATAAGCCTCATGATTTGGTGTAAATAAACAAACTTTTTTTCCAATTGTTAACGCATCGAAAATAATTGAAGAATAGTCAGTGACTACTACATCGGCCACCATTAATAAATCTTGTGTCTCGATATTTTTTGGTGCTTCGATAACATTCTCAGGAATGGTATCTTTACTCTCAACATGGCCTTTATAAATAACATGATATTCTTCTAATATTTCAGGCGTAATAATTAAATTCTCCGCACTTTCATTTGATGTGTGCCATGTTGGTGCATATAACAAGATTGGTTTCGTACGATCAACATTTAACGAGTCTTTCACTTTCTTATGATGATTTTTGTCGTGTTGATAATGTAATAAGTAATTTACTCTTGGATAGCCGTACGGAACAAATTGTGTATTATGATTTGGAAAAGCTGTTTCAAACAAGCCTTCAGCAGCAGGTGAATCAGTTAAAAAATAATCTTGTTGCAACCATTTATTATATTTACGTGCTCTATAATTATAAATGTTTTTATTTTGATATGGTTCTTTGCTGTCTAAGAATAACTTTTTAATTGGTGTTCCGTGCCATAATTGAATTACAGTGCCGTTAGGTTTGAATTCATCTGGGATATAACTTTCTAACACTACAATCTTAGCTGTTTCAATTAATTCCTTATTGCCTTCTGCGTCGGTAGGTAAGAAATAAGGGCCACGGCGATCGTTAGTAATAAAATATGCTTCAGTAGTAGGATTTCTTTTCACAAAATAATTAAATAAATATTTTGAATTTCCTCTATATCCATAATCGAACCCTAAAAATACGACGTGATTTTTAAGTTGTGATGGGTCTTTTTCGTAAACATAACTTAAATTACGGTGTTTCTTTAAAGCATGATTATGCATTTTGTTATAAATCCATTTAGGCAATTTAAATTTAGTCGTTACTAACCAGCTTTCCGCAAATCGCATTTCCTCTTCTTTATAAGGATATTTAAACTTTGAGTACGGAACAGTATGGCCGTGTATGTATGCTAATTTATTTAAATCGAAATGATTTACCTTTTTAATATCATGAATATCGAGCGATTTCCAAAATGCTTTACTCGTTGGTAAGTCACTTACAAAATCAAATAATACATGCCCATCAATATCTATTTCGTCTTTTAGCACTGTAATGACTGCTAAATCCATAATAGAGTGGATATCGTATTTTGATAAATGAAAGAGTGCAGTGTCAATATTGTAAATTAAGTTTGGATAATGATTAATATTTTTCATCCAAGATAAGAAAGTTAATTTGTCATCGCCGAAATAGCGACAATCATTTAAATATAATGCATTAATCGTATAGTCAACGGCAATAGAATGACTTGTTAATTCAACTGCCTCAAGCATGTCTTGATTAATTTTAATTTCATTAGAATACGGAATAAAATGTGAGAATCCTGCTGATTTGGCTTTATTAAGTTGTAATTCAAGATGTGACATATTAGAAATATTTATTTGTTTAATCATCATACATTATCCTTTTGCTCGTAAATTTCTTATGTACATTTTACCATGCGCATTTAAAAAAATCATAATAACGAAGTTTTGACTCTAAATTTGATTTTAATTTATATGATAAAAGTATATGATTATTTATGAAAAAATAATTTTGTTAAAAAAATCACAATTTTTTAACTAAAAGTACTATATACTATTGTCATTTAAGTAAAAAGGTGTTATATTTTCCTTGTGAAAATGTTCACAAGAAGAGAAATTGTGAAATCTAGCATGATTAACTTGTCGACAATTGTTAATTTTTTGCCAGTTATCTAAACTACTAAGGGATAACTAAACTAGCTAGAATATTCATTAATAAAAACTATAGAAAGAAGAGTCAAAATTATGTTAGTTCAAACATTTAACCCTTTTGATAATTTAGTGTTATCCAGTTTGATAGCAGCAGTACCAATTATCTTGTTTTTACTATGTTTAACCGTTTTTAAAATGAAAGGTATCTATGCTGCCATCACAACATTAGTTGTTACATTAATTATTGCAGTTCCATTCTTTAAATTACCAGTTGGTATAGCTTCTGGTGCAGTTGTTGAAGGATTCTATCAAGGTATTATTCCGATTGGTTATATCGTAATGATGGCTGTTTTACTTTATAAAATCACTCAAGAATCTGGTCAATTTAGTACTATCCAAGACAGTATTACTAGTATTTCTCAAGACCAACGTATTCAATTGTTATTAATTGGGTTCGCGTTCAATGCGTTCTTAGAAGGTGCAGCTGGCTTTGGTGTACCAATTGCAATATGTGCACTATTATTAGCTCAATTAGGCTTTAGACCTTTGCAAGCCGCAATGTTATGTTTAGTAGCTAACGCAGCTTCTGGTGCATTTGGTGCTATCGGTATTCCAGTAGGAGTAGTAGATACACTCCACTTACCAGGCGATGTTCATGCAATGGGTGTATCACAAACATCTACATTAACTTTAGCAATTATTAACTTTTTAATTCCATTCTTATTAATCTTTATTATTGACGGATTTAAAGGTATTAAAGAAACATTACCTGCTATTTTAGTTGTATCAGTAACATATACAGTATTACAAGGTTTACTTACAGTATTTAGCGGTCCAGAATTAGCTGATATTATCCCACCATTAGCTACAATGGGTGCATTAGCTTTATTCTCAAGAAAGTTCCAACCGAAAAATATTTTCAGGGTTCAAAAAGATGCCAAACCTGAACCAGTCAAACATCATAGCGCTAAAGAAATTGTCTATGCATGGAGCCCATTCGTTATCTTAACTGTTATCGTTATGATTTGGAGTGCTACATTCTTTAAAAACTTATTCTTACCAAATGGCAAATTAGCTTCATTAGTGTTTAGCTTTAACTTGCCAGGTACATTTAGTGAAGTAGCACATAAACCAATTACGTTAAGTCTTAACTTTATCGGACAAACTGGGACAGCAATTCTATTAACGATTATTATTACAGTATTAATGGCTAAGAAAGTTAGCTTTGGAGATGCTGGTCGTCTATTCGGAGTAACTTTCAAAGAATTATGGTTACCAGTCTTAACAATTTGCTTCATCCTTGCTATTTCAAAAGTAACAACTTACGGTGGCTTAAGTGATGCTATGGGTCAAGGTATTGCGAAAGCTGGTAATGTATTCCCAATCTTATCACCAATTTTAGGTTGGATTGGCGTATTTATGACAGGCTCAGTTGTTAACAACAACTCATTATTCGCACCAATTCAAGCCTCAGTTGCTCAACAAATTGGTACAAGTGGTTCATTACTTGTAGCTTCTAACACAGTAGGTGGGGTAGCTGCGAAATTGATTTCACCACAATCAATCGCAATCGCTACTGCAGCAGTTAAAGAAGTAGGTAAAGAATCAGAATTACTTAAAATGACATTACGTTATAGTATTGGATTATTAGTCTTCATTTGTATCTGGACATTTATCCTTTCACTAATATTATAATAAAAGCTCTATCAATTAACATGGCGTATATACCAAAGCGTAGAGGGGATTCATCATTGAATCCCCTCTACGCTTTTATTTTAGAATATCTATTTAATTTCTATTAATTGCATTAATGAATTTGGTATAAATCGCATCTGAAGAATAATTGGCTACGGTGTCATGACCTTGTTGAATCATCTCTTGCATCTCATCAATATGGTTTATGGCAATATCAATATATTTAGCTAGAGAGCCGGGATCGCTATAATTAGCTAAATAACCATTTTCTCCGTGTGATAGGATACTAGCGGGGCCAAGGGTATCTTTGAAACTAATTACCACGTTATCTTGAGCTAACGCTTCTAAAACTACCATACCGAAACCTTCATTCCTAGAAGGTACCACGGTAACTTTACTTTGAGCTAACTTCCTATTCAATTGAGGCGTTGCTGGATGAATAGTAATTAAATCATTAATCTTACTATGTTGAATTAATTGTTCAAGATTCTGACGTTGCTGTCCATCACCATAGATATCTACTTTAAAATGGGCTTGACGTAAATTGTCTTGAATACGTCGGATAGCTTCAATTAAGATATCAAATCCCTTTTCATATTCAAGTCTGCCAGCACTAATAATGTTATTCGACTTAGGTAAATTAAGCTTTTCAACATTAATTATATTAGGTACTGTATAAACCGGTGTATCAATCAATTGTTCATAGTGTTGTCGATCGGTTGAAGTTAAAGTTGTTATGATATCTAAATCGTTATAAGCTTTTAAGATTTCTTCTTGGTAAGCTTTAGGATGTGCGTCTAAATTCATATGTTCCATGCCTATAGTGAGTACACGCGTATGATGATATTTTGAGATTAAGATGTTAAAACTAGCTCTTGTTCCGACTAATACATCGGTATCGACATGTTGGATTGCTTTTATCATTTTATGTTCTACATATTTTGAAAATTGATTCAACCCGGGTTCATATTGCGACAATTGTTTAGGTTTTAAGAATGGTGTGTACGTGTTCAAACGATTCATCATAATTGAGATAATATTTTGAGGTTTCACACGATAGTCAATTAAA
This sequence comes from Staphylococcus devriesei, assembly GCF_002902625.1. Lineage (GTDB taxonomy): Bacteria > Bacillota > Bacilli > Staphylococcales > Staphylococcaceae > Staphylococcus > Staphylococcus devriesei. Next base: position 40,038 of record NZ_PPRG01000010.1, on the reverse strand, counting down.
GTTTTAATATGTATAGCATCATTAACCTCGAAATAGGGTTTATCTTGCGCTTGAAAAACTGAGATGATGTTGACCTTATGTCCTTTATTGGAAAGGGTATTAGCAAGTTCTGTAACAGCCTTAACGGTACCGCCCATTGCATAGATATTATGTATTAAAAAAGTAAATGATTTCATAGTTACACTCCAAATTAGTCATAATATAAAATTATAGCATGTAATCAACCACAACTAATAGAAATGCGTGATCATAAACGAGTAAGTAAATGATATTGTGACATTAAAATGTACTAAGTTTTTAATTTATGCAAGAATTCGTATAAACACTTTTTTCGTAAAGAAATTATGTATATAATTAAGTTAGTTATTAAAAATCGGTTAAGTCCTTTAAAAACTATGTTAAAAATTTTTACAAGCTAAAGAAAGCGTTTTATTTTACTATGCCAAAAGTTTATACTTATTGATTAAAGATGTGATTATAAAAAAGGGGGACTGTATTGTTATGACTATACAACATAGCAAAACAGATGTCATCTTAATTGGTGGCGGAATTATGAGCGCAACATTAGGCACACTACTTAAAGAATTATCACCAGATAAAGAAATTAAAATTTTTGAAAAATTAGAACAATCTGGGGAAGAAAGTTCAAATGTATGGAATAATGCAGGAACAGGACACTCTGCATTATGTGAATTGAACTACACTAAAGAAGGTAAAGATGGCAGCGTAGATATTGAAAAGGCAATCAAAATTAATGAACAATTCCAAGTATCAAAACAATTTTGGGCGCACTTAGTACGAACTGGCCAATTAGAAAATCCAAGTAACTTTATTCAATCTGTCCCACATATGAGCTTTGTTAAAGGTATTTTTAATGTTAAGTTTCTTAAAAATCGAGTACAAGCATTAAAAGAAAATATTTTATTCGAACATATGGATATTACTGAAGATCGAGATAAAATCGCCGAGTGGGTTCCACTAATGGTAGAAGGTAGAACATCAAATGTGCCTATAGCTTTATCTCGTGATGAAACAGGAACAGATGTTAACTTCGGGGCACTTACAAAAAAATTAATCTCTAACTTAAAAGAACGCAACGTAGAAGTATCTTATAAACAAGAAGTAGAAGATATTAAAAGATTAGATAATGGCAATTGGCGTGTTACTGTGAAAGATTTAAAAACTGGCGATAAACACGTATATGATTCAGAATTTGTCTTCATTGGTGCAGGGGGCGCAAGCTTACCACTTCTCCAAAAAACAGGCATTAAACAATCTAAACATGTAGGCGGTTTCCCAGTTAGTGGTTTATTCTTACGTTGTACAAATCCTGATGTAATAGAGAAACATCATGCAAAAGTATACGGTAAAGCCAATGTCGGTGCGCCACCTATGTCGGTGCCACATCTTGATACACGCTTTGTAAATGGAGAACGTTCATTATTATTTGGACCATTTGCTGGATTTTCACCTAAATTCTTAAAAACAGGTTCAAATTTAGATTTAATTCGTTCTGTAAAACCTAATAATTTATTAACGATGCTTTCAGCAGGCGTGAAAGAAATGAAACTAACTAAATATTTAGTATCACAATTAATGTTGTCTCATGAAGACCGTATGAATGACTTACGTGTCTTTGTCCCTAATGCGAAAGATGATGAATGGGAAGTTGTGGTTGCCGGTCAACGTGTACAAGTCATTAAAGACACTGAAGATTCTAAAGGTAACTTACAATTCGGTACAGAAGTTATCACATCAGATGACGGTTCTCTTGCTGCCTTATTAGGTGCGTCACCAGGAGCGTCAACTGCAGTAGATATTATGCTGGACTTATTACAACGTTGTTATGAGTCTGAATTTAAAAATTGGATTCCAAAAATTAAAGAAATGGTACCATCATTTGGTCTGAAATTAACAGAACATGAAGATGTGTACCGCGCAGTTAATAAAGAAATTCAAAAATATTTAAATGTAAAATAAATATAAAGCAGATAAAGATAGGACAGTTATATGACACATGTCCTATCTTTATTTGCTTTTTCAATGCTTCTTATTTGCAAGTTGTTTATTAATTTCCGCCACGTATTTCTTATTTTTGTAATAATTAAAAACCCAAATAAACAAATAAATAACAATAAATTCTACAGTGAAAGATAATATATTAGATAAATTCGGTGAGAACCAACCAGCTAAAATTCCTATAGCTAATAGACCAATATAACTACATAAAAAATGTAGTAGGGTTGCACGAGTAATGCTCCAATCAGTTTGAGTGAAAATTAAGCTTGTGAAATAAAACAATATGCCAATCGATATCCATAATACTATTGCGATAACCATAACTATAGGTTCACTTAAATGTTGATAATAAAATTGTCCCATTGCTGAATTAGGAGACAGAGGATAATATTGATTACCTGCGAATAAATAACTAAATAGAATAGACAAGACTAATCCTATTAATAATGGAATACTAGTAAACTTATAAAATTTCATCATAACGCTAATCTCTCCTTTATTGATTTTAAGAATCGTCTATAGGAGTAGGTATAATCTTCATTCTTCAAATACATTCTAATAAGTCCATTAGGCTCAAGAAGTAATTTCTCAATCATCTCAATATTAACGATTTCAGATTTCGAAATTCTAATAAATGATGTAGGTAATTTCGCTTCTAATTCATATAAGCGATCTTTTAGTTTAAATTGTTGCCCATCTTTAAGTGCAATGACTTGGTTTTTATGAGTACGAAAGCTAGTTATCGTTTTAACCTCTAATACATAAATTTCATTATCTAATTTACCGTAAATCTGTGTAAGTTTATCTAAGTTTTCAACTTGTGAAACAATCTGTTGAACTTCCTCATCAAATTGAGGCGCGTGGATTGCTAAGTATTTTTCTTTTTCCTCTGGAGCTATAAACAGTTTAAGTTTCATTAGGTTACCTCCTCCTCAATATTATTAAATCATTAATATTATTGCTTTTTTATGAAAATGAGTAAACGGTAGTAATTAAGAAGCAAGTGGAAGAATAATGAAGATAAAATAAAAAGTGGAACAGTGAAATCATTGAAATACAACAAGATTTCTGTTCCACTTTTAATATTAAACTATTTTAATCAAATGATTTATCGTTATTTAATTCAATCATAAATGTTGTGCCATCCTTTTCTGTACTTGTTACTGAGATGGTACCATCATGTAATGAAATAATTGATTGGGTAATAGCTAATCCTAATCCGTTACTATTATCTTGTGCGTTCAACTTATAAAATCGTTCGAATAGGTGTGCTCGTGCTTCGCTTGGAATCTTATGACCTTCATTATTTACAGTAAATTGAATGGTATCTTTTTCAACTAAAAGTGTGACTTCGATTGCACTTCCAACTGTAGAATATTTAATTGCATTCTGAATTAAATTTGAAAATGCTTGATGTAATAAACGCATATTTCCTTGGAAATAAACTTCATCTAAATTAGATAATAGCATTAAATCTTTATCGTCAATGGCGTATTGTTCATGGCGAATGATATCTGTAATCATTGAAGTTAAATGAATAGAATCGTTAAATTGAATATGGTTAGCGTTATCAAGTTCTGATAAGAGCAACAATTCTTTCGTCAAATTACTAAGACGTGTAACTTCGTTGTGAATTTCATTGATATAATTTTCACGCTTTTTATAAGAGGACGTTTGTTCTAAGTCAGTAAGTAACCGTTGAATATGGGTTAAAGGCGTTTTAATTTCATGTGAAACATTTTGAACGAAGTGTTGTCGCATATCATCCAGCTGTTTTAGTGATTGGCGCATAGTATCGAAACGGAATTGTAGCGTGCCAATTTCGTCTTGACGTGTTTGTTTAATTGATGTTTCAAAGTCACCGTGCATTAAACGTTCGGTAGCAGCTTTCAATATTTTAACTGGTTTAATGATTGAATAGGTTGAAGCAATAACTAAAGAAATTGAAATAATGAGTAAGCATACTAATATAACAACTAAAAAGGTACGGAACTCACTAAACGTCTCACCAATATCTGGACGCATAAAGACTGCAATTGGCTTATTATTATGTTCAAATCTCAAGCCAACTGTATTGTCAGTTTCATTATCGAAAAAGCCTGTTACGAATAATTCAAACGGTTTGTCTTTTATCCCGTGGTACTCTTCGCCTTTTAATACTCGGTCAATAGCTGATTTTGAAATATTATTTTGTCGAAAAGGTTCACCGTAAAACATCGTATCATGATGCTTATCAACTATCATGATTTGATAATTCATATGGCCTAAATGATTGAAATATACATGAAAGTCATTTGAAGTTAGTGAGTCGTTATAAGCACGCGCATCTTTAAGTGTGCGCATTATTTTAGCATCATTTTGCTCTTTTAAATTAAAGTGATAATAAACGTTTGCAAATAAGAAACTGACCAATGCGCTAAATAAAATAACAGTAATCGTATAAATTGCGATACGTGTATATAATGATTTAAACATGATAATCTACCTTATATCCTTGTCCACGTACGGTTTGTATTTCAATATTAGCTTGTAGTTTAGACAATCTTTGACGTAATCGTTTAATATGCACATCAATAGTCCGCTCATCTCCTTCATAATCAAACCCCCAAATCTTTTCAATTAACGTATTTCTCGTGAAAATCTGTTTTGGATTACTGCTTAGTAAATAGAGCAATTGAAATTCTTTAGTAGGTAAATTCATCTTTTTAGACGCTACACTGACTTCCATATATTCTTCATTGAGTGAGACGTTTCCTATATTAATTTCACTTTGAGCATTAATTTTATAGCGACGAAGTACAGCACGAATACGGAAGAGCAATTCTTTCACTTCAAATGGTTTGGTTACATAATCATCTGTACCGCTTATAAATGCACGTTCTTTATCTGTTAAAGCATCTCTAGCAGTCAACATAATCACTGGTAATTCATAACTTTCTTTTAATTCTTGGCATAAAGCAAAACCATCCATGCCACCCATCATGATATCTACGACTGCTATATCAACTTGATTATGACTTAAATAATCAAGGGCAGCTTCCCCGCTAGACTGTGTAATCGTACGAATACGATCGGCTTCGAGATGATGTGAAACGTAATGTAATAGTTTAGGATCGTCATCTACAATTAAACACTTTACCATGCTTCTCTTACTCCTTTTTTTAAAATTATTATACGTAACCATTTTTAAAATACAAATATTTCTAAAGTTCATATTCAGTTCATATTCTACTACTAAACTACAAATTGAAATAGTAATGGGGAGGAATTAAAAAATGAACTTAGCATGGAAGGAAATGAAATTTTATAAATTCCGTTATATCTTAATCATGTTAATTATCTTTTTATTAGGTATCATGGTGTTATTTATTAGCGGTCTAGCTCAAGGGCTAGCTAGAGAAAATGTATCTTTCTTAAGTAATATGCCTGCGCAAAAATATGTTATGCAAGATACAAAAGAACCTAAGTTGGAAAGCTCGCAACTCAGTGATAAACAACAATCTAAAATTGAAGGTCATGTTAAACAACAACCGACTAAGATTGGCGCACAAACAATAAAGATTAAAAACCAAGAGGAAGATATTACAACGTTAAGTACGCCAAAAAAATTATACCCTTCACTAAAAAGTGGTTCATATCCAACTAAAGATAATCAAATTGCAATTAATAATAAATTGACAAGCGAAGATATTAAAGAGGGAGATTATGTAACGTTCAAAGGGCATAATGAACGTTATCAAGTTAGTGGTATTATTGACGATTCAATGTATTCACATAGTTCAATGGTCTTAATGTCATCTAAAGGTTTTAACAATATGAATAAAAAAGCCTCAACATTTTATCCTGTAAAACAACTGAGCGATAAAGATGAACAAAAATTAAATTCAATAGATGGTGTGAAAGTAGTAAATGAAGAGACGCTAACAAATAATATTCCAAGCTACCAAGCTGAACAAATGCCATTAAATCTAATGATTATTAGTTTATTCGTTATAACGGCGATTGTACTAAGTGCGTTTTTCTACGTTATGACTATTCAAAAAATACCACAAATTGGCATATTAAAAGCAATTGGAATTAAAACAAAACACTTATTATTATCACTTATACTTCAAATTATTTTTACTACTATGATCGGTGTAATTATCGCACTTGCTATCATTTTACTCTTAAATTTAGTAATGCCAGTATCAATGCCATTCTATTTAAGTAACAGCAACGTCATTTTAATGGTAGTGATGTTTCTAGTTGTAGGCTTTATTGGCGTATTATTATCATTCATTAAAGTGGTAAAAGTTGATCCAATTGAAGCGATTGGAGGAGGAGAATAATGACATTACAACTTAAACATATTACAAAAAGTTTTGGTAAAGGTGAAGCTAAGACTTCAGTATTAAAGGATGTAAACTTGGAAGTTGAACGTGGAGAATTTGTTATTTTAAATGGCGCTTCAGGTTCAGGAAAATCTACGTTATTAAATATCTTAGGTGGCTTGTTAACTCCTACAGAAGGTGATGTTTTATATGACCAACAGCCTTTATTTTCAAAAGAAAAAAATAATACGTTACTTCGACTAAACGACATTGGTTTTATCTTTCAATCTTCACATCTGGTTCCATATTTACCAGTTAAAGAACAACTAAGTAGTGTAGCGAAAGAAGCAGGTCAAAAGTCTAAAGTAGCACTTAAACATGCAGAGGAATTACTTACAGACATTGGTTTACAACATCGCTTTGATGCATACCCTCACATGTTATCTGGTGGGGAAAAGCAACGTGTCGCAATTATGCGTGCGTTTATGAATAATCCTAAAATCATCCTTGCAGATGAACCGACAGCAAGTTTAGATGCAGAGCGTGCTACAAGCGTAGTAAAAATGATTAAACAACGTATTAAAGATAATAATATGGTAGGTATAATGATAACGCATGACAAACGCTTATTTGAATATGCAGATCGTATGATTAAACTGGAAGATGGTAAAATAACGAATTAAATCAAAAAAACGGCGATGTCTATCGATGAGGGTAGACGTCGCCGTTATTTTATATGCTTCTATATTGTTGAGTTAACTGCTCTATAAGTTAATTAGAGTAATATATAAAGTGCAGAAAAGAATAGAACTGCAAAATAGACTGTGAGTAATAATTTATATTGATACATCAGTGCTAAGAAGTCACGAATTAATGCGATATCAAAGAAATGATAAGGCGTATGGCTTCCAATGCCATCAGTTCTTAATTTAATTTTTTGTGCGAATCGCAAAGCTCTCAATATATGAAATTGACTCGTAATACATAACATCTTGGTAGATTTATTAAAACGAGATGAAATAATCTCTTTAGAAAATGAAAAGTTTTCATAAGTACTTGTAGACTGTGATTCCATAATAATTGAAGATTTAGGAACACCATGAGTGATTAGATAGCGTTGCATTGCTAAGGCTTCAGAGATAGGTTCATCAAGTCCTTGACCTCCGCTCACTAAAATTTTGCATGTTGACGATTGTTTGTTAAAGACGGCAAGTGCTTTATTAAGTCTGTCAGCTAACATAGGAGTTACTTGTTCTGTAAAGATACCAGCACCTAGTACTATGATTAAATCGTATTTTCTTTTACTAGTAGTACGTCCAAATGCAGATGACCAAACCATGTAAATGAGAAAACTATAACAAGCACTAAAAGTGATTAAAGCTAACCATAAAAAAATACCATTCACAATTGGAAGCGGGGCGGTACTAATATAGAGACAAATGATAAGAAATAGAATTACATGCAGTATATGTTTAATTATGTTTCTTAGGAAGTGAAGCCCCTTTTCAAAGGTAAAGAGATGATAATGTTTAACTATCAAACCAATAAGTGACACGGTAGCAATAATAATTAAATTGATGGGTAAGGTTCTTGTTAATAAATCAGAAATAGTAATGATAAAACACGATATAATCGTAATAATAAATGGTGGTAGAGAGAGTAACCAAGATATGTTAAATAAAACGGCAACTAAGGTTAATACTACAATTATAGAAAGTATCGTTATGAACATAGTCAAAACCTCTTGTTTATTGATATCTTTAAATGTAATGGAAAGCGTCACATTTTAGCAACTATTAACTCTATATAATGGTTTTCAATAGGAAGGTTTATTGTTATTATTTAACAGAATATAAGAAAGATATTTTAGTGAAAAGAGCCGAGGAGTTACGTAATGAGTAGAATTTCAAAAAATCATATTGAATTTATGAAACGTTTTATCGATGATACAAATACTTTAACCGCTAAATTACTTAAAGATCAACAGAGTAAATATGGTATCTCGATGGAACAGTCGAATGTCTTGCGTCTGTTAAGCAATCATCATACGCTATCGATAACTGAAATCACCGAGAAACAAGGCGTTAATAAAGCAGCAGTGAGCCGTCGAATTAAAAAATTGATTGATGGAGGTTTTGTGGAATTATACAAATCTGGTAACGACATCGATCAACGTTTGAGGTACGTGACCTTAACAGATAAAGGACGCCAGTATACAGAAGAAAATAAAGAAATAGTGAGTTCTATCGTTAGCGATATTGTCGGTGATTTATCGACTAAAGATATTGAGCAAGCTTTAAGTATTCTCTACATTATAGATGAGAGAGTAAAGAAATTTAATGCAAATATTTAAAAATTAATATATAAAATCATTGATATATAAAACCATTTTCCAAGAATAGAGTATAATTAAAACCAGAAATAAACATAAAATTATTTAAATTAATAGAACTATAAGGAATGAATATTATATAATAGAATACATATTAAAAATTGGAATCTATTAGTTCGAGAATAGATAATTTAAACCTCAGGTAGGGGAAGTTGGTGATTCAATGAAGTTCTGTCCAAATTGCGGAGAAAAAACTGACGACGATAAGGCAAATAAATGTTCAGATTGTGGGAAAAGCTTTAAAGCTAAAAATGTTCAAATGAAACAACATACTCCCCCTCAAACAAATCAATCTAATATAAAAATCAGAAAGTTTATTCCTTGGGCTATTGTTGGTTTTATTATTATTTTATTGGTTATAGTCTTTGTACTAGTAAGAAATTACAATTCTCCAGAAGCGCAAACAAAAATTCTCGTCAATGCGATAGATAATAATGACTCACAAAAAGTAGCTACACTCATGAGTACTAAAGCGACACATATCGATTCGGAAGAGGCGAATGTGTACATAAATTATATTAAGAGTGAAGTAGGAATGAAGAAGTTTGTACGTGACATTCGACAAACAGTTGAAAAGCTTAATAAAAGTGAAGCTAAGGAAGCTACATATTTAAAAACGCGGGCGGGTAACAATTACTTAAGAGTAAGTAAAAATGGCACTCGATTATTCATTTTCGATAATATGAATTATACTGCGCCAACTAAAGAAGCGATTGTAAAACCTAAACTAGATACTAAATATGAATTTAGAGATGGCGGAAAAGATAAAACAGTTGGTGCAGAAGGAAATAAAACAACGTCTATTGGTAAATTTATCCCAGGTATTTATTCTATTGATGCTAGAAAAGAAACAGAATATGGTCAATTTACTGGCCAATTGAAATTTGATTTTAGATATGGGAAAAGTGATACCGTTGAAGTTAATGAGAACTTTAATGAAGCATTATTGACAGTGAAATTAAAAGGTAAAAGCGATCTAGATGAAGATTCGCTCAAAGTTAAAATAAATGATAAAGAAATGGATTATTCAACTTCAAGAGAGTATGGTCCATATCCTCAAAATAAAGATATAACGGTTTCTGCTACAGGAAAAGTAAAAGGTAAAACATTTAAATCTGAAAGTAAAACTATGAAAGCAAGAGATTTGGGTAATATTAATAGCGCTATCTTAGAATTTGATGATGAAGCAATTAATGATTATATTATTGAGAAAGAAAAAGAAGAGAATAGTCTAAAAACTAAGTTGAGTAACTTTTTTAGTAACTATGCTTTATCGTTAAACTCAGCTATTACTCAAGGCAACTTCAGTTTAGTGAATACATTCTTAAAAGAAGATTCAAAGATTTATAAAGGACTCAAAAATGAATTAAACTATTCTAAGGAATTATCTAATCCTCAAATCCTAAACGCTTCTCAAAAAGGAGATAAAATTAAGGCTGAAGTACAAGAAACGAATGAATATGGTCAACTAGAAAATACTACCTATGAATTGACGGAAGATAGTGATAACGGAGAACTTCAATTAGTTAATTCAAATTAGGAGTGGGAGAAGTGGCTCTAACGTGGGCCCCTCCCACTCTTTTATATAGATAAAAGGGTGAAATTTAAATGAATATAGAGCAGAAAAATAATAAAAACTCGTTATTATTTGTTGTAATCTTAGGTGCATTAACCGCTATAGGTGCATTGTCTATAGATATGTTTTTACCAGGTCTACCTGAAATTAAAAATGATTTCAGCACAACGACGGCAAATGCACAATTAACTTTATCGCTATTTATGATTGGTCTTGGTTTAGGAAATTTATTCGTAGGTCCTATTTCAGATAGTGTAGGACGTAAGAGACCACTGATTATTGCGTTAGTTATTTTTACATTAGCCAGTTTAGGCATCGTCTTCGTACATCATATTTGGTTGATGGTCTTTTTAAGATTTGTACAAGGATTTACTGGCGGCGCGGCAGCTGTTATTTCAAGAGCGGTTGCTAGCGATATGTATCATGGCAATGAATTGACTAAGTTTTTAGCATTACTCATGCTTGTAAATGGGGTAGCTCCTGTTATCGCACCGGCATTAGGTGGTCTCATATTGAGTGTCAGTGTATGGCGAATGGTCTTTATTATCTTGACCATTTTCGGTGTATTAATGGTAGTTGGTTCGTTATTTAAAGTACCAGAATCACTTGCGGTTGAACAGCGTGACTCTAGTGGTATAGGAGTCATTTTCAAAAACTTTAAAAGTTTATTAACAACACCACGCTTTGTCTTACCGATGTTAATTCAGGGTGTCACTTTTATAATGCTATTTAGTTATATTTCAGCTTCACCATTCTTAGTTCAGAAAATTTACGGTGTGTCTCCACTCCACTTTAGTTGGATGTTTGCTGGAATTGGCATTACGCTCATCATTTCAAGTCAACTGACTGGAAAATTGGTTGATTATTATCATCCGCAATTATTATTACGCGCTTTAACGATGGTTCAAATTGTAGGTGTAATTGTAGTTGCGTTAACTTTACTAAATCACTGGCATTTTGCTTTCTTAGTAATTGGTTTTATTATTTTAGTGGCTCCGGTTACGGGTGTAGCTACATTGGGATTCTCGATTGCTATGGAGGAACGTACGACTGGAAGTGGTAGTGCATCAAGTTTATTAGGTCTATTACAATCTCTTCTAGGAGGCGTGGTGACTCCTCTCGTTAATTTAAAAGGGGAATATGATAGTTCGCCTTATATCATTATAATTAGTATCACGGCTATCTTATTAATCATCTTACAAATTTTAAATATTAGTGTATTTAAAACAAAAAAGAGAGCGTGACAGAAATCTAGGGAGCGGGGTAAAAAACTAGAGGCTGGACCATTATTATATTAATGGCACAGCCTCGCTTTTTACTATAATCTCTTCTATTATCTTTGTACTTTGATAGTGTTCGCTAATAATATATTAGCCACTTCTTCCGGACTTTCTTTACAACCATCTCTTAACCAAGTTAGAATAACGCCAACTTGTCCACTCATTGTATAGGTAATGAAAAAAGATGTATTGTTAATTGTAGTTTTATTCTCTCCTAAGACCTTATTATAATAACTTCTCGTGATATTTAAATATTCATGTACAAGATCTTTATTAGGGTGAGTGATAAAGATTGCGTGATAAAAGGCTTGTTTCCGATAAATATATTTTAATATAATTCTAAAGAATTGATAAACTTTGTCTGGATTTTTCTTAATACTCTCGAAATTCCATGAAAAAGCCTTAAGTAAGTTCTCATACTTAGTTAGATGGTAATTTTGTAGTTTAGCCAATAAATCATATTTATCTTGATAATTGTCATAAAAGGTTGACCGATTTACATTACTATTTGCACAAATCATTTTAATAGAGATACTTTCAAATGGATATTCTTCTAATAAATCAATTAAGCTTTTAATGATTCTGTATTTTGCTTTTTGTTTCATAACGTCACCTATTTTATTCGTATCTTCAATTTGCCAACAATTTTATATTAATTGTTGGTATTTTTTTTAATCGCATACGTCTATAATATTAAAAGTGATTTTGAAAAGCAAATAGGAGGAAATGTTCAATGAAGAAAATGGTGTTAATTAATATCATAACAATTATCTTTTTAGTTGTTGTTGGTATTGTAGGCTTTATGTTATATCATAATGCGACAAGCTATATAACAACTGATAACGCAAAAGTTGATGGTAATCAAATTAAAATTTCAAGTCCTGCATCAGGGCAAATTAAATCTTTTGACGCTAAACAAGGCGACAAAATGAAAAAAGGCGACAAAGTTGCTGAGGTAAGTGGTCAAAGCCAAAGCGGTGAATCACAAGATATGGAAATCAAAATGCCTCAAAACGGTACAATCGTTAAAACTGACGGTATGGAAGGTTCAGTTGCTCAAGCTGGCTCACCAATTGCTTATGCTTACAATTTAGATGATTTATATATTACAGCAAATATTGATGAAAAAGATGTTAGCAGTGTAGAAAAAGGCGACAAAGTTGATGTATCAATCGACGGTCAAGATTCTGACGTTGATGGTAAAGTTGAAGAAGTAGGCCAAGCTACTGCAGCAAGCTTCTCATTAATGCCTTCATCTAACACTGACGGTAACTATACTAAAGTATCTCAAGTAGTACCTGTTAAAATTTCTTTAGATTCTACACCATCTAAAAACGTTGTTCCTGGAATGAACGCTGAAGTTAAAATTCATAAAGATTAAGGAGGTCATAGTATGACAACGACCTTCATTATTGGATATATAGTTGTAGCGGTCATTTTAGTTGGTTTAATTAACCTTCTTGTATTGAAATCTCGCAAGAAGTCGTCTAAGAACCAAACTAAGGGACAACATGTAAATGAAGAATCTAAAAGTCAAAGTAATCCATCTAAATTTAAAATAAGTGACTTAGAACGAGAAAATATCTCGAATGAAAGAACTTCTTCTCATCGTGACGAAGAAGCCTCTCGTCACTTAGATGATGAAGATAATGCACATCGCTTTGATAATGATAAAAGAAAAAATCGTTTTGAAAGTGAACAAGATCAACAAGCCAGTTCAATAGAAAATATGCATCCTGAACAAAAACAAGCATCACAGCCTTTATATCATACAGATGATGCAAGTGAAGATAATAAGGATGACAGAGATGTTAATAACCAACATCTCCCTAAAAATTCAATTTATGAACCGATTAATCCTGATTCTCAAGAAGGACGCGTAAATGAACGTATCAAAAAGCAAGAATCAGATTTCGTATTCGGCAAAAATATTACAAGAGGTAAAATTTTAACGGCGATGCTGTTTGGTATGTTTATTGCCATCTTAAACCAAACATTACTTAACGTAGCATTACCTAAGATTAATACCGAGTTTAATATCTCTGCATCAACTGGACAATGGTTGATGACAGGATTCATGTTAGTGAATGGTATCTTGATTCCAATTAGTGCTTTCTTATTCAATAAATATTCTTATCGTAGATTATTTATTATAGCGTTGGTATTATTCACAATCGGTTCACTTGTATGTGCGATTTCAACTAACTTCCCTATGATGATGGGCGGACGTGTACTACAAGCAATTGGTGCCGGTGTGTTAATGCCATTAGGTTCTAATGTAATCGTTACTATTTTCCCACCTGAAAAACGTGGGGTAGCTATGGGTACAATGGGTATCGCCATGATCCTAGCACCAGCGATTGGCCCTACACTTTCAGGTTACATTGTTCAAAACTACCACTGGAACGTTATGTTCTATGGTATGTTCGCATTAGGTGTAGTAGCAATTATCTTTGGTAATTTCTGGTTCAGACTTTACCAAAAAACTACAAACCCTAAAGCCGATTATCAAGGTATTGTTTATAGTACAATCGGCTTCGGTGCTTTATTATACGGCTTCAGTGAAGCTGGTAATAAAGGTTGGGGCTCATTTGAAATTGTTACAATGTTTATTATTGGGGTAGTATTCATTGCAGCATTCGTTATTCGTGAATTGACGATGAGAGCTCCAATGTTGAATCTTGAAGTATTAAAATCTTCAACATTCACGCTTACAACGATTATTAACATGGTTGTAATGATGAGTTTATTTGGTGGTATGATTTTACTACCAATCTACTTACAAAACCTACGAGGTTTCTCTGCTCTTGATTCAGGTTTACTATTATTACCTGGTTCATTAGTGATGGGTGTTCTAGGCCCAATTACTGGTAAATTACTAGATACAATCGGTTTGAAACCATTAGCTTTATTTGGTATAGCAATAATGGCTTACGGAACTTGGGAACTTACGAAATTAAATATGGATACACCTTATTTCCATATTATGGGAATTTACGTAGTTCGTTCATTCGGTATGGCATTCGTAATGATGCCTTTAATGACAGCAGCTATCAATGCTTTACCACCACGCTTAATTTCTCATGGTAATGCATTCTTAAATACGATGAGACAATTAGCTGGTTCAATTGGTACAGCTATTCTTGTTACTGTTATGACTACACAAACAACTAACCATGTCGCTGCATTCGCGAGTGATTTAGATAAAACGAATCCAGTTATTCAAGATAGTGTACGTCAGATGGCAGCAGAATACGGTGGTCAATCTGGAGCGTTACAAGTTATCATGAAATATGTTAATCAATTAGCAACAATTCAAGGTATTAATGATGCGTTCTGGATTGCAACTGGTTTAGCTGTATTAGCGTTAATTTTAAGTTTATTCTTAAAAGGTAAAAAAGGCGCTGACGCTGAGCATGATAGAATGATGCACGCTGAAGGAAGTAAATTTAAATAAAATTGTGTTGTGGGGACATGATTTTTAAAGTATCGGTACACCTGTTGGAGGGTTATCGATACTTTTTTTATTAAAAAGAGAACTTATCAACAAAATCTTAGAATTACTAAAGATTTTGTAGACAAGTTCCCATTTCAATATATTTAACGTAAGCGTGGATAACGGTTTCTAAAGAAAAGACTAATAATTAATAAAGCGAGGCTACTCACTAATAAAATCAAAGCATTATGAATGGCATCTGCTTCCACAATAATTTGATTAGCATTAATATTTAAAGCATAGCTTTGTAATTTATCGGCAATTCGTTGCCCAATCATCTGAATAGCATAGCTAAAGTAAAGTGACATTACAAGTAGTATAGTAATCACAATAAAGTTGAGTATCTTTAGTAATGTACGGTTAAATATAATCGTGATGATTGCGATAATCATACTTAAAATGACAAGCATAAAGTAAACATTAAAAATTAGAACAAGGCGATTAGTAATATCTTCAAAATTAGCTAATTGGCTTAAATTAATATTTAACGCACCAATTTGAGTGACTGTATCTTGAAGTGTTTTTATTTGTTCATAGTTAACCGGTTGGTCGGCAAATACAAGATTAAATATAGGTTGTTTATACATACTATAGCCCGTAATACCTATGAGTATTAAAACAATAAATTGAATTATCAAACTAATCCATGATCTTTTTTTCTTCACTTTACGTTGAGAACGAATGAAATGGTTGTTGTAAATATCACTCTTCTCATCGTAATGATTTTTTTTAATATCTGGCATTTTGTAACTCCTTTGTCATCATTCATTTGTTTTCTAAGATTGACTAATTTATACTAGATTTAATATGTTGAGATTGAGAATATATCAACTGATTTCATGTCACATCAATGATGAGTATCTCAATCCCTAACTTAAAGCACATCTTCTTTATTATATCGCTTTTTAAACACCATGTAATGACGTTTTAAACATTTATCAATAATAAGTATAAGGTAGGTTAGATAATATATGAGATCACGTATGGTAAATAGAATCATAAATAAATATTTACTGCATAATCGCTCAATTTTGTTTAAAAATCAAGATGATTTTGACGCATTTATGAGTAAACGTAAGGATATTAATAGAGCGAAACATAAACAACCCTCAACTCTAAATGTAAAAGCAAACTTAGATAAATTATCTTTAGGTGATATGCAAGTATTTCGATTTAACTTCCGACATGAAACGAAGAAGAAAATATTGTATATTCACGGTGGTTATAATACCTTACAACCTTCTCCATTTCACTGGAGATTTATGGATAAACTTGCGCTAAATACACTATATGAAGTGGTCTTACCTATTTATCCTAAGACGCCTGAATATCATATTAATGATACGTTTAAAGCTATCGATGACGTGTATGAGTCACTTTTAGAAGAGGTTGACCCCAAACATATTGTTATTATGGGTGACGGCACGGGAGGAGCGTTAGCACTTAGTTACGTGCAACGTCTTTTAGAACAAGAACGAGCACTTCCTAATAGAGTATATCTCATTTCTCCAATGTTAGATGCGACGATGACGAACCATCAAATTACTGAAGACTTAGTCAATAAAGATCGTTTCGTAAATATTGAAGGCCTACAACGTATTTTAAATCAATGGAGTGAGGGAGATGCGCTAGCAAACCCGCTTATCTCGCCAATTTATGGTTCGTTAAATGGATTACCACCGATAGTTATGTTTGGTGCTGGAAAAGAAATTTACTATCCTGATATGCAACGTTTAGCGTATTTACTTGAAGAAGTAAATCAACCAGTTCAATTTTTCGAATACCCTAAAATGTTCCATGACTTCGCGTTGTTTCCTATACATGAGTCTCATAAAGTAATTAAACAAATTACAAAGACGATTGATAATGAATAAAAGTGCGTGAGTTTTAATTATAAAGATCCAATTGAAAATTAAACACTTCAATTGGATCTTCACTTATATTCAGCTTTTAAAATCTGTGGCTACATGATTAATTTGAGTAATAATATTTTCTTGTCCTAAATAATGATAATACTCATCTAATGATTTCTCGATGTTGAATTGTACGTTATTTAAATGTTTTAATACGCCCATTAAATTTAATTGGCTATCACTTAAATTTGTATAATACACTTTTAGTTCGTTTATAAGGGTTGATTCCTCATTCGTTTCTTCTACCATCTTTTGTACCGCTTCAATGGCCTGCTTTTGTCCCTGATAATAACTAATATTAAACGCTCTTTTTAATAATTCCTGGCTTGGACCATTTATATATAATTGTTTCGTAGAATTTATTTCAATTAGATTTACTTTTAATTCATCATTTAAATCATATATCTTATTCAATATCTCGTCTTTTAGTGTATATGACATAGCTATTTATTCTCCTTTGTCGGAATACCTATTTGATGACCTAATTGTTTAGGCCACTCTACATCGCCTTGTGCTTTATAATAACTTTCTATTTGCTCTTTATACTTTTTAGGAAAAGGGGCTGCACGGCGACTGCCTGTATCTATTCCCATCATCATAACTTCATTTGTGGCAGCTAGCATATCATTGTCCTTGTAAAGCATTAAAAAGAAATGGACACGTTTCTCATCATAATCGTAAATTCTAACTTCAATGCGATAGGGTGTATTTAAAGATAGCTCGGATAAGTAAGTAGTATGTTCTTCTAATGAAAAGGTTGTATAATTATATCGTTCTCTTTCTTCTAGCGATAGTCCGTGATTGTAGTTGAAATCGCTAATCGCTTCACTAAATACATCATTGTATTTAGCATCATGCATATGGTGATTATGATCAATTTGGGATGCTTCAACTCTTTTATTAATAGTAAATACATGATTCATAATAATTACCTCGCTTAATAATCGTTATATGTTTATTTTACTAAATAAAAATATCGCTTACACAATATTTAATTCATGATAGAATGTAAGACGTATAGTGATGCAGGAGGTAACCTTAGAAATGACAATGACAATTCGATATCAAACTACTAGTCAATCACTAACTCAAGTTGATACAGTAAAAAACATACCTGACGATGCCACTATCGTATGGTTTGATTTTGAAGATGTGTCTGAAGAAGAAAATAACTATTTAACTAATAATTTTAATTTCAATTACTTAGAGTTAGAAGATGCCATTACTGGTGTTCCACGAGTTAAATATAAAGCTTACAAAACTTATCAATATCTTGTCTTTCATAGTATGTATAAAGATGATTTTTCGCCTATCGCGTTAAATGTCTTTGTGAATGAAAAAGTTCTTGTTACATATCATCAAAATCATTTCGAATCTTTAAATGAAGTAGCGAAGATGAATTCAAAACATCACGATCCTGATTTAGATTGTGCCGATATTGTGATTCATATTTTAGATATGATGGTGGATAAATACTTCGATTTTGTCTATACCATTGAAGAAAAGACCTATAATTTTGAGGCAGCTCATGTCGATGATACGCAGAGTAAAAAGGTAATGGACAATGTTTTCCAAATACGTTCAGATTTAATTAAAATCAAAAGGGTATTATTCCCTATGCAAGAATTAGTAAATACCATTAAAACTGAAGATAATTTAATTGTCGATAGTAAACATTCCATGTATATTCAACATATTGATGACCATTTGATTAAGCAAAACAATATTATTCGTACATCTCAAGAATGGCTAATGAGATTAGAGAGAATTTCGAATCTTATTCTTCCTTTAGAATGAATAGTATTATGCAAGTACTCACGCTTGTATCCGTTATTTTCTCGCCATTAACATTTATTGCCGGAGTATATGGTATGAACTTTGAATATACGCCAGAATTAAAGTGGCAATATAGTTATCCAATATGTATGCTAATAATGTTAGTGATTGCGATTGCTTTGATTATCTTTTTCAAACGAAAAAAATGGTTTTAATATAAATAGTTATGAATTTAAACTAAGCAAAGGTAGGTACGTGTATGAGTGATTTTCAAAGAGAACAGAGGAAAAATGAACATGTTGAAATAGCTATGGCACAACATGATGCCCCTCAATCCGATTTTGACCGTGTAAGGTTTGTGCATCATTCTATTCCTAATATAAATGTTGACCAAGTTGACTTAACAAGTAACACTACAAATTTCGACATGAAGTATCCATTATATATTAATGCCATGACAGGTGGTAGTGAGTGGACTAAGCAAATTAATGAGAAGCTTGCAGTAGTAGCACGCGAAACAGGTTTAGCGATGGCAGTAGGTTCAACACATGCTGCGCTTAGAAATCCTAAAATGGCTGAATCGTTTAGTATTGCTCGTGAAACGAACCCAGAAGGTATAATCTTTAGTAATGTAGGGGCGGATGTTCCAGTAGATAAAGCGATTGAAGCGGTGAGTTTATTAGATGCTCAAGCGTTACAAATTCATGTTAATGCGCCACAAGAACTCGTTATGCCTGAAGGTAACCGTGAGTTCTCTACATGGTTAGATAATGTAGCAGCTATTGTTCAGCGTGTAGACGTTCCTGTGATTATTAAAGAAGTTGGCTTTGGCATGAGTAAAGAACTTTATAAAGATTTAATCGATGTAGGTGTTACATACGTAGACGTGAGCGGAAGAGGCGGTACGAATTTCGTTACGATCGAAAATGAACGTCGCTCCAATAAAGATATGGATTATTTAGCTAATTGGGGTCAGTCTACTGTAGAATCATTACTCGAAAGCACGGCTTACCAAGATTCGCTGAATGTTTTAGCAAGTGGTGGTGTACGCACTCCATTAGATGTAGTGAAAAGCTTAGCCCTAGGTGCAAAAGCAGTAGGTATGTCACGTCCATTTTTAAACCAAGTTGAAAATGGTGGCATTACTAAAACAATCGAATATGTAGAAGACTTTATTGAACATATAAAATCAATTATGACTATGGTAGATGCGAAAGACATTAATGAACTAAAACAAAGTAAACTTGTATTTGACCATAAATTATTATCATGGATTGAGCAACGAGGGTTAGATATCCATAGAGGTTAGTGTAGAATAATACGAAGTTTTACGTAGATTTAAAGGCTTTATTATTTTATCTTGCTAAGATTAACTAGCCATAAATGAAAGACTGAGAGCAGTTTGGACCGCTCCCAGTCTTTTTTATACTTATATTAGCGAGTATGTCATTACATACCAAAGATGTTCATAAAGCCCATAACAATTGGGACCCCTGCTAAGTCAATTAAGAAAGCACCGACGATAGGGACGACTAAATACGCTTTAGGTGAACTTCCATATTTGCTTGTAATGACATCTAAATTAGCCATAGCATTTGGTGTAGCGCCTAATCCATGACCAATGAAACCGCCGGCCATTACGGCAGCATCATAATCCTTACCAAGCACTCTAAATAAAATAAAGAACGCGAATAGTGAGATAAAGATAACTTGTACTAAGACAATCGCAACTAATGGTAAGGCAAGTGAATAGACTTGCGTAAGTTGAATACTCATCAGGGCTAAGGATAAGAAGAGACCTAAAGCCACATCGCCAATTTGATCATTAAGTTTCAAATCGATAATTTGCCAATTTGCATACTCTGATATATTACGTATTGCTACGGCTACAAACATTGAACCAACATACATTGGTAAACTTTGGCCTGTTAAATTTGAGAATTGATCACCTATAAAGGTCCCCACGGCCATACAGAAAGCTATGATTGTTAACTGAATAAAGAAGACTTTAGTTGGTTTATATTTTTGATATAAAGCTTTATTTTCTTCTACCTTACTATAGTCTTTAAATGAATCATCACTATTTTCTGGTTTGAGATTATAGCGTTTAATTAATACTTTAACTAATGGACCACCAATTAATCCGCCAAACACTAGACCTAAAGTTGCTGCAGCTAGAGCAGCTGTGATAGCTGAATCAATATTGAAACTTTGTTCAAGTGTTTTACCATAAGCGGCAGCATTACCATGGCCACCTTCCATTGACATTGAACCCGCTGTTAAACCTAATAATGGTTTGATATGTAATAGTTTAGCTAATGATACTCCGATGAAATTTTGGCAAATAGCTAAAACAGCACAACATATAAAATATAGCATTAAGACTTTACCGCCAATTTTAAATAATTTAAATGAAGCACCTAAGCCAATTGTTGTAAAGAAGACCATCATGAAAAAATCTTGTATGAAACTTGCATCTAGTTTGATTTGAATAATATTAAATGTATCTAACACCGCGACTAATATAGCAAATAGTAAACCACCGATAACTGGAGGCGGGATACATATTCTTTGTAAGAATGAAACATGATTGACTATGAATTCGCCTAATAGAAACAAAAGACAAGCGAGACATAGTGTGGTCACTGCATCCAATTCCAATTTTAATTCCCCCTTTATTTACGCGTAATTTCTTAGATTTTATATCACTTTTTGAAAGCGCTATAAAACTCCATAAATAACATTATACATACAAAAAATATATATTTCTATTATGCCAATTATATTTTTGGAATCTAAAGAAGAATTTAGATAGTTTCACATTTACTATTAATTCGAAAAATTATTAATTTATGGGAACTTAAATTGTGATTAGATTAAACATTAAGAGATAAGGATTCAAACCTTTTCTTAGATATTAAATTTTTGAGATAGAGTGTTACTTCCAAGTATCACCGGGTTGGACGCAATCAGATTTACGCATGTGAGATACATAAGGATTGCCTTTAACAGTATAGCGTAATGGTTTAGCTGTCCATTCACCCTTATTTGGTATGCCAATTCGTGTACTTTCAACTATCTCGATAGGATATTTTCTATTTTTTTCATCAATAGAAAGTCGACAGTCGTTAAGCGTCGAGCCATCAATTGCTCTAGGGATATTAAAGGCTTTCGTCCATTTACCAGGTCCATTGGTTATCTCGAAACCTGTCTTATTACGATTGCGTTGCATCGCGTTAATACCATCTTCGGGTTCTATTGCACGTATTAGTACACCTTCAGGCACTCCCTCGCTACGCGTAACGAAATTGATTAGTAAGTGTGTATGCATAACATGACCATAAATAGTCCCACCATTTTTATATAAGGAGGTTACCTTAGGTGTTTGTTTGCCACCAAAACCATGGGCAGCTTGATCATTAAAGCCTAAATATGCTTCTGTTTCAACGATATATCCAGTATAGGTTTCAAATTCATCTTTATAGATAACTTTCACGCCGAGTAATGCTTTAGCAGTTTCAATAGTTGGTTGTGAAATGAAATTCATTCTTTGCCTTCTTTCTTGGAAAATAAAAAAGCGCTCTAAATCAAGTAGTTATGACTAGAGCGTGATGATTAAAATATATTATTATAACAATTATAGTTGAATTTAAAGAAGAAATAAAATAAGGAACTTTATTTAAGCCTATGTCATATATATTTGACTCATATTATGATTTAGTTGTAAAATTAAATAAACGGGAGAAGTGAGGGAAAGTGAACAGAGTTAAATTTTATCGTGGCGTCAAGAAAATTTCGCAACTAGAACTTGCACGTGCAATTGGCGTATCACGTCAGACAATTAATATGATTGAAAATAATAAGTATAACCCTTCGTTAAAATTATGTATTAACATTGCTAAAACATTAGGCGTAACACTAGATGATCTATTTTGGGAAGATGACGGATAACTACTATTAAACATATAAACCTAAGAAACTTGTTTAATCAATTGAGTTTCATATACACAACTTTGAATTGCAAAAGTAAAGTAGGGGGCACGAAATCAATGACTGATGAGCTATTGTATAAACAGTTTCAAACTTTAAAAGCAGAACTAGGAATTATAAGTTTGAATTTTTTATGTGCAATGACTTTTTTTGCTATGTTTAGCGACATACAAAATGAATTCTTATCGCCATTATTTATTGGGAGTGTCGTACTAATTATAATAATTGCTTGTAAATTGACGATTCGCTCTGAAACAGCAGATAACATATTTATTTATGTTGATAATGAAAAGGATAAAAGAACGCTTAATCGGCGCTCAATTATCAAACGAATAATATTTTTCTTTATATGGATGACCTACATCATTGTAATCACAAATATTGTTACACCTATGATCTATCAACATGGCCAATTTGAGTGGGTGGTTACTCCTACATCAATGATTTTCATTCCAGCTTTTGCCATTATCTTAATCTTTATTAAAGATAAACGGATTAAATATAGTGACGCACCTCTTCCAAGTATTGAAGAGCGAGATGCCAATCCTAAAGGGATAGTTAATCTAATCCCTAATTACAGATACGCCGATGAACAACAAAAGATGGTGATTACTAAAGCTTATGCTTCAGTTTTTAAATGGATTATGGCCGGTTTGAGTATAATCACTATTGTAGATTTAGTGGTTGAATTAGTGATGCAACAATTACCAATTGGCGGCATGATTACATTGGCTTTTTTAGTTATTACTTTAGTTATATATGTGGCTAACGCGAAGAAGTTAAAGACCTTACTAAAAGAATATTGAGCATTATTAAACGCTATCTTTTAAAAATTTTAAGAGATAGCGTTTTCATTTTTTAATTTATATAAAATCTATGGAATATTAATAAAAAAAGTGTAACAATATGTATGTGAAAAAGTCAGTGCTTAAAAAATTAATTAGATAAAGGTAGTTATGAGTTGTTACAATAATGCTAACTTAACTAAAAGTTGGAGGATATCTTAATGCTTTATTCAATCTTTATCTTTTTATTAGCAGGTCTCTGTGAGATTGGTGGTGGCTATCTAATTTGGTTGTGGTTAAGGGAAGGACAATCAAGTTGGTTAGGATTTATCGGTGGGGCTGTATTAATTATGTATGGCATCATCGCAACATTTCAGTCATTTCCGACATTCGGTCGAGTCTACGCAGCATATGGCGGAGTCTTTATAGTCATGAGTATATTATGGGCGTACGTCGTCGATAAACAAGCACCTGATAAGTATGATCTCTTAGGTGCACTTATCTGTATTATTGGTGTATTAGTCATGATCTTACCGAACAGAACCTGATTAAGCGTGTTAAGAGGGAGACGTAAGTAATGATAGTTGAAGTAGAAAAGCAAAGACATGGTATTGACTTAATTAAAATTGACAACAACGACACAAATATTGTATTCACGAATTATGGCGCTCGAATTGTATCATGGAAATATCATGATAATAACATCATATTGGGAAATAAAGTAGAAGCGGATGAATTTTATCCTTCTAACCCATATCATTTTGGTGCAACAATCGGTCGCTACGCAGGACGCATTGGGAATGCTACATTTAAATTAAATGGTCATGATTATAAACTAGAAGCGAATGATACCCCTCATCAGCTTCATGGTGGCAGTCATGGTTTGGATAATAGATTGTTTGAGTATGACATCCAAGATAATATTACAAACATCAAACTTACATTTACCATTCAATTAAAGTCTGAAGAGGATGGCTATCCGGGAGACATGATGATAAAAGTTATCCATACATATGATGTAGAACATCGTTGGACAGTTGAATATAAAGCACAATCAACTGAAGACACAGTATTTAACCCAACGAATCATGTGTACTTTAATTTAAATCGCGATAATAATGTCATTGATAACCATAAGATTACGAGTACTAAGCTCAATATGTACCCAATAGATGAAACACATCTTGTGGCCAATGCTCAACCTATTGATTTATTGAAAACATTGAATAGCGATAGCGTATGTTTTAAAGATATTTTTAATTCTGATAATGAGCAACTTAAACAACAAATTGAACCGTTAAATGGTTTAGATCACCCATTTGACATAGGGAATCAAGAGCTAACGATGGAGAATAACGAATTTGCCTTACATTTAGAAACGACAATGCCTAACGTCGTTATATTTACTTTTAATGATACGACAAAGTGGCAAAGTGATTTTAATATTTATAAGGCGCATTCAGGCGTAACTTTGGAAACGCAATGTTTACCGAATGATATTAATATTTATAATAATAAAGCACGATCTATCTTAAAAGCTGATGAAGAATTTTATTCAAAAACAACTTATCAAATATCTGAAAAGGAAAGTGAGAATGATATCTAACGTTATATTAAAGACATCATAGCCACACTTCCAAAGTTAAACAATTTATATACTAACGCGAGAATAGCGTATAAATCCTAAAATAATAGCGTAGAGATGATGCAGTGCTAATCATCTTTACGCTTCTCTTTTTATCCATGCCTCGTATTGTTTGGCTCGCCTTACCTAGGGGGCATAACAGAAATCTAATGTAATTTATAACATGACTCAACTTATACTGTCACTTAAAATTTTAACGCATTAGTTTTAAGTTTTTGGAGCTTATCGACACGTTTTTCAGATAAGTAAGGATTTTTTAGTGCATAATTTAAACGTTCGATGTTCTTACGATCATTATAGTAAATATCGTTTGATTCTTGAACAGACAGACGTGTAGAGGCTTCAGCTTCTTGAATTAGTTCGAGATTATCATTAGCGCTGACATATCCTTCTTGTAAGACTCTAAAATAAAATCCTGTCTTGCCTGAACGGCTCATTCGCTTGACTAAGTCAGGAATACCATATTTTGTTTGTATCTTCCAACACGGTTCACGCATTTCTGAAACCTCAATTATTGCCTCGCCTAACTGATATTGGTTACCATAATAAACACTAGATTCATCTAAGTCTTCTAATGTTAAATTTTCCCCAAACATCGCATACTCTGGTAAATGAGCTAAATCTTCTTGATACATAGTATAGTTCGCTTTACTGAAACTACACAGCGCTTTATGAAGGCCGCCATGATCTTTATATGCTTGTTCATCTTCTACAAAGCCCGTGTTTGATAACCACATTTTTCCTGAAAAAGGAACTTTATTTAAGGCAGAAAGCATCTCGCGCTTTTGCCCATAGTCTAATTTTTCAATCTTCCCCGTAGAAATAGCATATATAGGTATCATTGTTTAACCTCCTAATATTATAGTATTAAAAGTTTACTACATAATTAAATAAAATTCATATAGAAACTAGGTATTTTAACTTTCGTCATGTAAAATAAGAGATAAGTATAAATAAAAAGGGGTCGCAGTAAACATGAAAGATTCGAAAGAACTTAAACTTATGACAGTAGATGACGCTGTTGCTCAAATAGAGAACAACATGGTGATAGGTATCGGCACAGGAAGTACGATTGAACTGCTTATTCCTAAAATTGCTGAACGTATTCAGCTTGAAGATTTAAATATTACGGGTGTATGTACATCTAATAAAAGTGCTTATATTGCTAAACAGTTAAAAATACATGTTGTAGATATCAATGATGTCGACCATGTAGATTTAGCAATAGATGGAGCGGATGAAGTAGATCCTAACCTAAATCTTATAAAAGGTGGCGGCGGCGCTCTATTTAGAGAAAAAGTCATCGATGAAATGGCCACACGATTTGTTGTTTTAGCTGATGAAAGTAAACTTGTGGACTATTTAGGACAAAATTTTAAATTACCAGTGGAAGTAGATAAATTTAATTGGCTACATATCGCTAAAAATATTGAATCAAACTTCAATATTTCAACAGAACGTAGAATGAATGATGATGTACCATTTATTACGGATAATGGAAATTATATTTTAGATTGTAAGTTACATGAACAACTAGACCCTTATAACCTTCATGAATTTCTAATACATCTTACTGGAGTTTTAGAAACAGGCTATTTCTTAGATATTACTAAACAAGCTATTATTGGAACACAACAAGGTGTTAGAACAATCGATAAATAAGGTTAAAATAAATATCCCAAAATGACGAGACCTTTAACGCGTCATTTTGGGATATTTCTATAAGGACAGGGCATAAATCTTAATATGATAAGTTTTATACCGTGGTTCCTAATTTAAATTATTTATCGCTTTTTGTATTAGATGCATTGCTTACATCGTTAATTTCATCTTTAACATTCTCTACTACTGAAGAATGTCTATCATTCTCATATGGAGTATTTTGCTTAAGGTCTTCGGTTGAAGGTGCCTTCTTATCATTTTGCGTATGATGTTGATTAGTATCTTCAGTATTTTTATCGTGAGAATTAACGCTACTTTCATCTTCGTCATCATTGATGTGATCTAAGTAATTATTAGGTTCAACTTCATCTAAGGAACGATTAGTTGTTTTATAAATAATAAAGCGAATAATTAAGCTTAGAATGATGTAGATAATACCAATAATCGTTGTACTTAAGGCAATTACTTTCATAGAGAATACATCGCCAACTTCTTCACTAAATAAGAAAACTTGAGCGAACGACATAGCTGCATGGAAGATAACTGCAATATAGATAGTACGACCATTAGTAGCTCGAATTAATTCACCAACAACAATTGAGAACATGAATGTATAAAGGAAATGATATCCAGCATATTCCATGCCATATGTTGTATTAATTGTCCAAATCGAATAGATTAAACCAACGATAATAGAAGCAAAGAATACATTCACTTTATTTTCAACAATATTTTGCAAATATGAACGGAAACCAAATTCCGCAAAGAATGCCATTAAGATATGACCAAGAATAATTGCTGGCACTGATACTGATAAGTCAGTAGCCTGTAATAAAATAAAACTATCAGCAAATGCATTAAAACTAAACATACCTACAATAAAAATAAGTAAAGGTAAAATTAATGCAAGTAGCATACGTTCAATAACTCTTATAGAGATTGAAAATTTTAAACCAGCTAATTGTGCACGTTTATCTTTAAAAGCAACAATGCAAATAATTGCTGCAATAAAAGGTGCTAAATTGGTAAGATTAAATACAAATCTTTTAATACCGACTGAAGCTTGAAAATCTCGTAAGATTAATGATAACGCCATTGTAACAACAAAGAATACAAATATTGTTAGCGCCCATTGGAATCCTGAAATACGATTAGTCTTCATTTATGTAACCTCCATTAGGGTGACCGTAAAAACTCTTTCTTTAATATTATACATATTACAAGGGGATAAATAAATTGTCCATTTTAAATATCATTAAAATGTAATAGTCTTGAATTATTTTCATGTAATTGAAAACAATTTTTAATGTCTTAATTAATTCGTAAAGGGTATCAAAAGAATAACAAGAATATTTCGAAAATAACTTTTAATGTGTAGTATGATTAAGGTGTAGAGGTAAACCTAAAGAATAAAGAGACTGTTTGCAACTAATATGAAGTAGGGGGCAACGATATGTATACACAAGGTAATCCAAAACTATGGACTGGCAGAATAGATAGTGAAACAGATCCAAAACAATTTAAGCATTTTCAAACTGTAGAGTTTGCTAATTTAGAAAAAATGAAAGTTAGCGGTGATAAAACAGGTGTGGGAATGTTGGGTTACGCCGTAGATAAAGGGATTGAATTAAATAAAGGGAGAATAGGTGCTAAAAATGGGCCAGATGCTATTAAGCAAGAATTTGCTAAACTTCCAGATTTAAGCGAATGTGAATCGTTAATTGATTACGGTAATGTTGAACATACTGATGGCGAACTGAGTAGTACGCAAGAAGAAATGGCCAAATTGTCAGCGCAAGTGATTAAACAACATAATCAAACGTTTTCAATTGGAGGCGGACATGATATTGCATATGCTCAATATTTAGCTACAAGACATGTTTATCCAGATGCTTCGATTGGCATTATTAATATTGATGCGCATTTCGATACCCGCCCAGATTCAAAACCAACTTCGGGTACAATGTTTAGACAAATTTTAGACCATGATGACAATACCAATTATTTAGTATTAGGCTTAGCACAAGGTGGAAATACGCGTTCACTATATGACTATGCAAATGAAAAGGGCATCATCTATGTGTATGCAGATGAGCTATTACAACAAGTCTCTCCTAAGATTAAAGACAAAGTAGAACGTTTTATTCATGATCATGACACAATTATGTTCACGATATGTATGGACGTTATTGATAGTGCTTTTGCACCAGGCGTTAGCGCGCCAAGTGTATTAGGTTTATATCCGCACGATGTGTTTGATATTAGTAAACGCGTTATTTTAAGTGAAAAAGTGTCGTCAATCAGTATTGCAGAAACTAATCCGCATTACGATATTGATAATCACACATCTAAATTAGCTGCTAATTTAATCCATCATTTCTTAGTTTAAGAAATATATTTTGTTTATTGAAAAAGGGGATGAGAATGTATGACAAATTATACCGACTACGTCAACTGGAGACGTACTTTCCATCAATATCCTGAAGTATCAAATAACGAATTCGAAACAACAAAGCGTTTAAAACGCATATTAGAAGCGTATCAGATTAAAATTATTGATATTCCTTTAGAAACTGGCTTTGTAGCCGAAATTGGCCATGGTGAAACATGTATTGCAGTCCGTACAGATATCGATGCTTTGCCTATTCGTGAACAAGTAGAACATGAATTTACGTCTACGAATACCGGCGTGATGCATGCATGTGGACACGATATTCATATGGCTAGTATTTTAGCTGTAGCGACGACGTTAAAAGAACAAGAAGACAAATTAAATGGACGTGTAAAGTTTTTATTTCAACCTGCCGAAGAGATAGGTTGTGGTGCTAAAGCGATGGCTAATACTGGTGTGCTTGATGATGTGAAAGCCATCTTAGGATTTCATAATTATCCAATATTAAATATAGGAGAGTTTGCAATTAAATCAGGGGCTATTACCTCAGCAGTAGACCGTTTTGAATTTAAAATTCATGGTAAAGGTGCACATGCAGCTAAACCAGAACAAGGTAACGACCCGGTAATAGTTTTAGGACAACTTATTACTAGTTTACAAACGATTGTAAGTCGTAATATTTCAGCGTTTGATAGTGCGGTAGTGACAATTGGAGAGGTGTCTTCTGGAAACACGTGGAATGTAATTGCAGACAATGCTTATGTCCAAGGTACAGTTCGCTCGTTTAAGCCAGAAGTTCAAGCCTATATTGAACAACGTTTACGAGATACTGCGAAAGGGCTTGAGCAATTATTCAATGTAGAAATTGAAATGATTTACACACATCTTCCAGGTGTTGTGATAAATGACGATTATTTAACGCAACAAGCGAAACAAGCAGCCGAAACAGTAGGCTATAATGTTATAGAGCTAGATAATCCATTAACAATAGGTGAAGATTTCTCTGGATTATTGGAGGAACATCCTGGTGTCTTTGCATTTATAGGTTCTAATAGTGCTTATGATTTACATCATCCTAAATATGACCCTGATGAGCGTATTTTGGAAAAGGTCCCAGAGTATTTTATTACGTTGATTCAACAATTACTTGATGAGTATTCATGATGTCTGTCTTTTATACACTTTATACTACTTAAATATTTAAAATAAGGGTCTGCATTTTCATAAAATGATTAAACTACTTTACTAAATGGGTAAACTAGAAGAGATTATTTTTAGGAGATGATTTAACATGGGCGCACAAGATCCTAGAACAAAATTTAAAACTTCAGATTTTGAAAAACAAGAACAAGCTTTTCCAGGGTTACAATCAGAAATGTCACCCGAACCTGATTGCGGTGAAGAATCATATATAGGGCATAATCGCTTGCTAGATTATAAGATATTAGTTACTGGAGGCGATTCGGCAATTGGACGTGCAGCGGCAATTGCTTATGCGAAAGAAGGCGCGGACGTTGCACTTAATTATCTTCCTAGTGAAGAACAAGATGCTCAGGAAGTAAAAGCGGTAATTGAGAAAGCAGGACGCAAAGCAGTATTAATTCCTGGTGATGTAAAAGATGAACAATTTAACTATGATTTAGTTGAACAAGCTTACCGTGATTTAGGTGGCTTAGATAATGTTACTTTAGTCGCAGGTCATCAACAATATCATGAGAAATTAGAAGAATTTGATACTGAATCCTTTAAAACAACGTTTGAAACAAACGTTTATCCAGTATTTTGGACTGTTCAAAAAGCATTAGAATACTTACAACCAGGAGCGTCTATTACTACGACTTCATCTGTACAAGGTTATAATCCAAATGCGCTTCTTCATGATTATGCAGCTTCAAAAGCAGCGATTATTTCACTTACGAAAAGTTTCTCGGAACAACTCGGTGAAAGAGGAATTCGAGTAAATTGTGTAGCTCCAGGACCATTCTGGGCACCATTACAAATTATTGGAGGACAACCACAGTCTGCACTCCCAAAATTCGGTCAAAATACCCCATTAGGTAGAGCAGGCCAACCAGTAGAAGTAGCTGGCACATATGTACTATTAGCTTCAGAAGATGCAAGCTATATAACTGGTCAAGTATACGGTATCACTGGCGGTACACAAATTGATTAATTGAATAGTTAAACCAACGCGAGGGTAAGATAAAAGCTCTCGCGTTTTTACATTAATTAAGGAGGATGCATGAGATGAAACAATTTAATCCAGAACAGTTATCAGATATTCAAAATTATAAATTATTAAGTGGATCGGTCATTCCAAGACCTATTGCATTTGTAACGTCTAAAGACCATGAAGGTACATTAAATGCAGCACCATTTAGTTTCTTTAATGTCGTCAATAATGCGCCACCAATGATTGCTATTGCTGCACAACGTGCTGATGGAGAACGAAAAGATACAGCGGTCAATATTGAACAAACGAAAGAATTTGTAGTACATATCACGGATGAAATGAATGTGGAAGAAATTAATAAGACAGCAGCACCACTTGAAGCGGGAGATAATGAATTAGACCACACGGCTTTAACCCTTATTAATTCTGAAATTGTTGATACTCCAGCTATAAGAGAAGCAAAAGTTCGCTTTGAATGTAAGTTAAATCAAATTGTCGTATTAGGTTCTGAAGAAAACGGTGCTGATTTAATAATAGGTGAAGTGGTGATGTATCA
Source organism: Staphylococcus devriesei (assembly GCF_002902625.1). GTDB lineage: Bacteria > Bacillota > Bacilli > Staphylococcales > Staphylococcaceae > Staphylococcus > Staphylococcus devriesei. Next base: position 8,070 of record NZ_PPRG01000010.1, on the reverse strand, counting down.
TATCGAAGATGAAACTTACTTTGAAGATAGTAAAATTAATCCAAATGAACTTAAACCTGTCGCGCGTTTGGCTGGGAATGACTATGCTAAGTTAGGAGAAACATTTACAATTCAACGTCCTGAATCGTAGAATATAAAGATGGCTCAACATAGATAAATGTAGTTTTCATATAATTTAGTTGACGTCAATATAAGAATCTTGTAACTTTAATTATAAATTCACTTTTTAGGAAAGTAGGTAAAGTATGGAAGAAAAGAGGAAAGGCAATGCTTGGGCGTTACTTCCTTTAGTGTTATTTATTGCACTATTTTTAGGCGTCGGCGCAGTTACAGGTGATTTCACAAATATGCCCCTCAATGTGGCAATTACGGTTACCGTTATTGTAGCTTTATTGATGAATAGAAAAGAAAGATTTGCCGATAAAGTTGAAGTATTTACGAAAGGGGCCGGGCATTCTAATATCATCTTAATGGTATTTATTTTTATTTTAGCAGGTGCCTTTTCAACGACTACTGAGAAGATGGGTGGAGTAGAATCCACTGTAAACCTTGGTTTATCATTAATCCCTCAAAATTTAATTATTGTAGGGTTATTTATTATATGTATGTTTGTCTCTATTTCTATGGGGACATCGGTTGGGACCGTAGCAGCTATCGCACCTGTAGGATTTGGTTTCGCACAAGCTACGGATATCTCGGCAGCTTTAGCTATGGGTACTGTAGTAGGTGGCGCTATGTTTGGCGATAATTTATCTATGATTTCAGATACTACAATTGCAGCAGTACGTACTCAAAAAACTAAAATGAGCGATAAGTTTAAAGTCAATTTTTGGATTGTGTTACCAGGTGCGATTTTAACAATTATTGTGCTATTCTTTCTAACTAATGGTGTGACCATTGATCATTCGAAAAGTTACGACTATAACTTAATTAAAGTTATCCCTTATGTATTAGTATTAATTTTAGCGCTTATAGGCGTAAATGTTATTATTGTATTAATTGGTGGAACATTTCTTTCTGGAATGATAGGTTTATTCGACCATTCATTTAATTGGAAAGGTTTATTGAAAGCTATATCAGAAGGTATTATTGGCATGGAAGATATCGCTATTATTGCATTACTTATCGGCGGACTAGTCGGGATTATCCAGCACAATGGTGGTATTGAATGGTTACTTAATTTTGTGAGGGCAAGGGTGAAATCTAAACGTGGTGCTGAGTTTGGTATTGCTAGTTTAGTAAGTGCAGCAGATATTTCGACAGCGAATAACACTATATCGATTATTATGGCTGGACCATTAGCTAAGAATATTGCAGATGAATATGATGTAGATCCACGTAAGTCAGCCAGTCTATTAGATATTTTTGCTGGTTGTTTCCAAGGATTGTTGCCTTATAGTCCTCAAGTGATTGCGGCAGCAGGTGTAGCTAGTATTTCACCATTTAGTGTTATGCCATACTGTATTTATTCAATATTATTAGGTGTATGTGGTATTTTAGCTATTGTCTTCCGCTTCCCACGTGCAAAACCTAAAAATACTACAAAAGAAAGTACCAACGCATAGGTAAAATAGCTTAATTTTTGAAAATAGAAAAATAATTTAAAGATTTTAATAGTTGAAAGTTTGGCACTATTTATAAATGCGTTAAAATAGAAGTAAGAGCGAAAGTAGGTGAAACAAGTGGCAAAGTATAATGTGGAAAATGAACATGTAGAAATTCATATCGAGCGTTTATTAAAATATTCACCAGAACTCGTGTATAAAGCGTGGACGGATGCTGATTTATTAAAACAATGGTTTATGACGTCGCAACGTACCAATCAAACCTTCGATGTAGACATGCATGAAGGTGGTGTTTATCGTATTGTTGACTCACGAAATGGTAAACAAAATATCATTCAAGGAACTTATGAAGAGTTAGTTGATAATGAGTATATAAAGATGACGATTGGTATGCCTGAATTGAGTAACCATGAAGATGTGATAGAAGTTGAGTTTGAAGAGCGTGAGACTGGTGGTACACAAATGTTTTTCTTTTATCAATCATTAGTTGAAAGAGAACGACGCTTAACAACATTAGAATATAAACAAAAGAAAAAAGAGTATCATGATTCTACAGTGCATGGTTTAGAGTTAATGTTTGATAAAATGCACCAAGTATTAGAACAATATGTAGAAGATAATGATTTGTTAAAATAATGTATTAAATAAGGAGCGAGAACAGAAATCTAATGTATTAGGTCTCTGTTTCGCTCCTTTTTTAAACTCCGTATTGATGGCTTGCTTTCCTAGGGAGCGGCGACAGAAATCTAGGGAGCGGCGACAGAAATCTAATGTAATTTCCAAGATTTCGTCGTCCCGCCCCGGCAAGGTTGACTAGGAATGAAGAAAGTGAGGTTCGAACGTCTCTTTATTTCAGACAACTACTGCCAGGTCGAGCCGCGGTCTTGACGCTCATCTTATTCCCTCAGGAGCCTCGCCTACAATACTACGTTGCTTTTCTTTTATAATTTAAAAGTTAGCATGTAGAATAACTCACTTAATTAAAAAATATTAGTTTAGCATAGTTCGCCTTTTTCTTTACGTTCATTGTATTTTCTTAATAGTGTTTCAAAGAAAATATGATAATTAATGAAACTTGAATAATCTGTGCCGTCGTAGAGATAAAAAGTATTACTTGAGACATAAATGTTGTAGTTTGCTTTTTGAGCTAATGTATTATCTTTCATAGTTGTCACAGAAATAAAGTACTTTTGGCGTAACTGCAATAGATTGGTTACTTCTGTAAGTTGATACGTTTCACCTGATAATGAAATGATGAAGAATAAATCCTCATCTACCGAACGATTAAGTACCATTTTAAGTTCGTGAACATCATGTAGCACAATAATATTCTTATGCATCGTAAGTAAGATACGTTGTGCTTCTTCAGCTACATTTTTCTGTGCGCGTCCAGTACCATATAAATATACAGTAGAAGCATTATTAATTTTATCTGTGACTAAGTTATAGTCAATACGGTCTAAATATGTAAATGTTGTTTCTATTTCTTGTTTAAAAGCATCCATAGAGTCAGTAGGAAGTTGACTTAGATTTTCACTTTCAAATTTGAGATAAGATTTGAAATCACTATACCCATCAAAACCAAGCTTACGAGTGAAACGATGAATTGTAGCATTTGATGCGTGGGTATAAGCAGAAAGCTCATGTATTTTTAAAGTCTTACATTTACTTACATTCGTATTAACGAAATGAGCTATTTGAAGATCGTTATCGTTTAATTTATTGAAGTTGGCATTTACTCGTTCATCTAATAACACAAAAACACCTCATATTTTTTTCTTGAAAAAATTTTCACTTACAGAAAACATAAACCGATTATACAAAAATATTTCAAAATCAGTCAATGGCATTGTATATATGAAAGCGTTTACTATAATAAATATAAAGAGTTAAACGATTATTAATTCATATATTAATCATTGTTAAATAATATAGAAAAGAGAATATGGGGGTAAATATATGAACGCTATTAAACGGTTTGGGAGTGCGATGATTGTCCCTGTATTAATGTTTGCATTCTTTGGGATTGTATTGGGATTTGCAACATTATTTAAAAATCCAACGATTATGGGCGGACTAGCAGATGATCATACGTTTTGGTTTAAGTTCTGGTCAGTAATTGAATCAGGTGGTTGGGTAATCTTTAATCATATGGAAATTGTCTTTGTAGTAGGATTACCATTATCCCTGGCTAAAAAAGCACCCGGACATGCTGCATTAGCTGCATTAATGGGTTACTTAATGTTTAACACATTTATCAATGCTATCTTAACGCAATGGCCACATACGTTTGGCGCCAATTTAGAAAAAGGCGTTGAAAATGTTACAGGTTTAAAAGCCATTGCTGGTATTGAAACATTAGATACTAATATTTTAGGCGGTATCATTATTTCAGCTATAGTGACTTGGATACATAATAGATTTTACAGTAAAAAATTACCTGAAATGTTAGGTGTGTTCCAAGGATTAACATTCGTAGTAACTATTTCATTCTTCGTAATGTTACCAATTGCCGCAATTACTTGTGTGGTATGGCCAACAATTCAAAATGGTATCGAATCAATGCAACACTTTATTATAGCTTCAGGTTATATTGGAGTTTGGTTATATCATTTCTTAGAACGTGTATTAATTCCAACAGGTTTACATCACTTTATTTATGCGCCAATCGAAGTCGGACCAGTTGTAGCAAAAGACGGTCTAAAAGCAGAATGGTTCAAGCATTTAACTCAATTTGCTGAAAGTAGCAAACCATTAAAAGATCAATTCCATTATGGATTCATGTTACAAGGAAACGGTAAAGTCTTCGGTGCAATTGGTATCGCTTTAGCGATGTATACAACTACACCAAAAGCAAATCGTAAAAAAGTAGCAGCGTTACTTGTACCAGCTACATTAACAGCAGTTGTTGTTGGTATTACTGAACCATTAGAATTTACGTTCTTATTTATAGCGCCGTATTTATTCGTTATACATGCATTATTAGCAGCGACAATGGATACAATTATGTATGGTTTCGGCGTAGTAGGTAACATGGGCGGTGGCTTACTAGACTTTATCGCGACAAACTGGATTCCATTAGGTCAAAATCACTGGTTGACTTATGTTGCCCAAGTAGTGATTGGTTTAATCTTCTCTGGTATTTATTTTGTAGTATTTAGATACTTGATTTTAAAATTCGATATTCCTTTACCTGGACGTCGTGCTGAAGAAGAAGTGAAACTATTCTCTAAAAAAGATTACAAAGCGAAAAAAGGCGAAGACGGTACACCTGCTTCAGACTTTAAACCAAGTAATGAATATGAAGCGAAAGCACAATATTACTTAGAAGGTTTAGGTGGAAAAGAGAATATCAAAGATGTTACAAACTGTACAACACGTTTACGTTTGACGGTCAATGATGAATCTAAAGTAGAAGACAGTGGTTACTTTACACATGAGCAAATGTCTCACGGTTTAGTTAAAAGTGGTAAAAATGTTCAAGTAGTTGTAGGTATGACAGTGCCTCAAGTACGTGAAGCGTTCGAACATTTAGTATACGATGAGAACGATAAAGCATAATAGCAAATATAGTAAAGATTAATAAATAAATTCCAAAATTATAGGAGACGTAAAAGTGATTTCTGATTAAATTCACTTTTACGTCTCCTTATATATTAATACTATTCGATTATCCGTTTTTTATTATTATCGTTATTTTATTAAGATATATGAGCTTTATGAATGACACGTGTTTTATATGATGCAGATAGGATATCAATATTACGACATGCGATTGTTTGTAGTAATTGTGTAAATACCGCAGGTGCACAGCACACGCTTGCACAATTGTTGTTTAATGTATATTTAATATCGTAATGGTTAGAGAAATATGTCATAATATCAATCACTTTATCTTTAATGAAAGCATCTTGGAGGCCATCAATCGCTAAGTCAAAGCGCTTAGAAGATTGATATGATTGTTCTGTATCTAATAAAGTATTTAAACGTTTTGGAGAAAGAATTTGATAAATCGAGAATTGATAAAAACTTAGAAAGCTAATTAAGTATGGTAACTGTTGTTTAGGTAAGCTTACTTCTAAGACTGGAATATTATCGTGTTTTGTTATTGAATATTGAAATGAGTCGCAAAATTTAACGTCTTTGCAAACTTTGAGTAAATGTTTTCTTGTAGATCTGGATTTTAAACCTACAATATTTAAAATGTAAGTTTCAAATTTATCTAACAACATGCAATGACCTCCTATTTTTTAAACGTATCTACAGCATAAGCTATGTTGTCCCATAAAATCGTGCACCGTTCTTTTATACACACTGATTGTATCACTCTTTTTTAATATTATCACTAGGACTTTTGAACGAGCTTTAATTTAATTATTTTGTAATATAATCTTAACTCATTTTAAACTCGAGAATTAATTATATATTAATTATTTTAAATTTTCAGATAAGTTATTGAGAATAATTTTACCTATGATAATCTTTGATTATTATTTCTTTTAAAAGGGGCAGAAAAAATGTTAAATAAGTTTAGTCAATTTGCTACAGTACATTTCAGCCCGTTAGCAGCCGTGCCAGGAGCAATATTTAGCTTCGTCCATAATGTTTCTGGTCCTATTTTAGCTAAGTACTGGTCTAAACACTAATGTTTGAAAATGAACATGAAAAGCATTAATGACATATGTTAAACTTAATTGTAATTGTAGAAATTAAAGGAGTAAGCAAATGTATAAAGCAGTTGTATTTGATTTCGATGGTACCATTATTGATACAGAAAAACACCTATTCGAAATCATCAATAAACATTTAACGCACCATCAATTAGCGCCTATTTCTTTAGAATTTTATCGTAGCCACATTGGTGGACATGCTCGTGGTTTACATAATTATCTTGAAGAAGCACTTGGTCTTGAAAATAAACAAAATATATATGATGAACATAATAATACGAGTCATGAATTAGATATTATTGATACAGTCTATACACTGATGAAATATTTAAAACAGCATCATATTCCAATGGCAATAGCAACAAGTAGTTATCGAGAAGAAATTTTACCTACATTTAACGCACTTAGACTAGATGAGTTTATAGATGTGATAGTAGGGCGAGAGGATGTAGAAGCGGTTAAACCTAACCCAGAATTATATTTAACAGCCGTACAACGCTTGAATTATTCCCCAGCGCATTGTTTAGCTATAGAAGATTCTGTTAATGGGGCTACAGCAGCAATGAATGCTGGATTAGACGTCATTGTTAATACGAATGAAATGACTGTAGAACAAGACTTTTCAAATATTTCTTATATTGGTAGAGATATGAGCTTTAATGAAATTATTACGTGTTTCTTTGAAAAAGATAAGGAGTAGTATAGATGTCTTGGCAAATTATTATATTCTTTCTAGCTGGGCCAATTATTATAGGTATTGGTAATTTAGTACTCGGACCCATTTTTAAAAAGCACATTCCCTTTAGAGTTCAAGTACGCTCATTTGTAGTTGGAACCATTATTTATTTAATTTTGGCAATGATAGGATACTTCCTACTATTACAAGGAAGAATTTAAAACATGAATAGAATATTTGAATTTTAAAAAGCGTAGAGATGATTCAATCATGAATCACCTCTACGCTATTATCTTGGGAATTATCTCCCATTCTCATTTTCTATATAATTATTTTTAAAATAACTGTTACGACTAATAATACGATAAGAATTAAATCGATACCAACCATGACTGTATATCGAGTAGCCTTTTGCCCTTGCGCTTTATTTTGTTTCATAGCGCTATAGTTTGGAATTAAACTTAGAAATAATAACACGATAATTAAAATAATCCCAATAGTAATGGTCATTATTTAGTACCTCCATTTCGCTTTTCCATCCATTCCCAAATAAAACCAGCTATGATACCTACGATTAGACCGCTAATTAAACTAATTTTCACAGTGAAAAATAATCCACCAATAATTAAGAAGACTACTAAAGCGATGGGCAACGTAATACCAAATTTAAGTTTACGTTCATCAGAATTAAATATTGAAAATACTACTATATAAAGTATAAAAAAAGCAACAGTAGCTATTAATGATCTAATTGATAATGGGCCAATAGTATCATGATGCGCACTAAAATAATTTAATAGGAAGAATAGCACTCCAAAAATAAGTGATATTTTGGCGCTCTTTTTTACTAACTTTTGCATTTAAATATGCTCCCTTAAATAATCTATCAAAAGTATATCATATTCTAATTTCTACTTTGACTTATATTCGTAAGACAACATTAAAAAAAGCGACCAACTATTCAAAATTGAAGAAGAAAAATTGAAAAACGTATAATTTCTTTCAAAAAAATTATTTGGATATTTTGACTCTTTAGCACGCTAAAATGTTGTAAAATCAACGTTTTTTAAAAACGCCAAAAATATAGTTGTAACAGTATTGGAAGCGATTTCAAAAATTTGTAAAAATTATGTTTTAATTTTGTCAAATTATAGTATAA
>NZ_PPRG01000001.1 GCF_002902625.1 Staphylococcus devriesei | reverse complement strand
AGATGATTATTTTTTATTGATTTTATAAGAAAATTGTCCGGCAAATAGGGTAATAGTATGATATACTGTTACTTAAAGATTTAACGGAATTTTAGCCAACCTAGACTAGTAAAATGTATCTTTTTGTTTCTCATTTTCAGTTGAAAAATAAGGCTAAAAATTATAAAATCATCAATGAGTGATTAAAGAGGCGTTATTAATAATTAAACGTCTAAAGGACAATAAAAACTAATTAATTTAAAATTAATCTTTACGAAAACATAATGTAATCGCGTTATTCCAACAACGGGATGTGACAAATTAGAATATATGGCTCTTGAAAACTATATTTCTCGAGCCATTTTCTAATTGAAAGTGAGGTGAACGAGTTGGAGCAGTTTTATCAGTTAGGGTGGACGCTTGATTCAGCTGGCGGAGCTTCAGGTGAAGCATATATGGCTGAACAAGATGGTCAGAAGTTATTCTTAAAACGCAATTCTAATCCATTTATAGCAGCTTTATCGGCAGAAGGTATTGTACCTAAATTAGTTTGGACAAAACGTATTGAAACAGGTGAAGTCGTTACAGCTCAACATTGGAAGAATGGTAGAGAGTTAGAACCATCTGAAATGTATCAAACTAGAGTAGCTGAATTATTAAAGAAAATACACGGCTCTAAACCATTACTTAATATGTTAAAACGTATGGAAATGGAACCAATTACACCGACAATTATGTTGAAAAAGATTAATACTTCATTATCTAGAGAGGTATTAACTCATCATATCGTGCGTAAAGCTTTAACTTATTTAGAAGAACATATTCCAAACTTAGATTCACGTTTCTTTACAGTAGTTCACGGTGATGTTGATCATAATAATTGGCTATTATCTGATAGAGACGAATTGTACTTAGTGGATTGGGAAGGCGCAATGATTGCTGACCCGGCGATAGATATTGGCATGTTGCTCTACAACTACGTTCCCAAGAAGAAATGGTCTCAATGGTTTAGCACTTATGGTGTCGAAGAAACAATTGATTTAAACAAACGTATGAAATGGTATACAGTTATTCAATCTATCGGCATGGTGCAATGGTATGAAGAACAAAAGAGATTTAAAGATATGAACACTTGGTTAAAATTTTTAAATGAAGTTATGAATAGTAACTTATTTATTTAAGGAGATATCATGTATGAGAGTTCGCTATAAACCATGGGCGGAAGATTATTTGAAATCACATCCGGATTTAGTAGATATGGATGGTACACATGCAGGGAAAATGACAGAATGGTTTGATAAACAGCAACCCATTTATATTGAGATTGGCTCTGGTATGGGACAATTTATTACTACGTTAGCTGCTAAACATCCAGATATTAATTTTGTGTCTATGGAACGAGAAAAAAGCGTTATGTATAAAGTTCTAGATAAAGTGAAAGAACAAAATCTCACGAATTTAAAAATGATTTGTAACGACGCGATTGAACTAAATGAATATTTTAAAGATAATGAAGTATCACGAATCTATTTAAACTTCTCAGATCCATGGCCTAAAAAAAGACATGCTAAACGTCGTTTAACGTATCATACATTTCTAGCGTTATATCAACAAATTCTTGAAGAAGATGGAGAAATTCATTTTAAAACGGATAACCGAGGATTATTTGCATTTAGTTTAGAAAGTATGTCGCAATACGGCATGTATTTCACTAAATTAAATTTAAATCTTCACGATGAAGACGACGAAGATAATATTTTAACTGAATATGAAAAGAAATTCTCTGAAAAGGGATCACGCATCTACCGTATGGAAGCGAAATTTCATAACAATATTAAACATTAATTAGGCTAGATTAACGTTAATTATATTGGGAATACCAATGGTTAATGTACTAGCTTATTTTATATGGTTTCAATGAAAACAAAAAAATATAGTGAAGTATCAAAAACACCAAGCAACCGACTATTGAGTTGCTTGGTGTTTTTTGATTATTTAGCTTTTCTTTCCCTAGTTTGTTTTTGATAGAGATTGATAATTATAATTCTTGAATATTTAAGATTTCGCCTGTTTTAGCGTCTGCGTAGAATACATATTCAATTATCTTATTATGTTTATCTTGTGTAATACCACCTTGGTAAATTAATCTTTCTGAATAGAGGTTATTGTCGATGAATGGCTGATGAAGAATGTACGAGCCTTTTATGTCCATAAAATAAGATTTCGCTTCTTCTAATATTTTACTAGGGTCTTTAACTTTGTTATTTTCCAAAAGAAAATACAACACAATCGCTGTAGATAAACCAAGTGTTAGAGCTACAGGAATGGAGATGTATTTATAAGTTTGACGTGTCATAATCCTTACCTCTCTATAATTAGTTCATATCATTAGTTTACCATAATCAAAATGATATAATACATTTAAGGAGCGTGTTTATAAGATGCAAAATGACAAAACTTTAGAACGTATTAAAACGTTAACAGAATTGCATGGCGCACCAGGATTTGAAGAACAAGTGCGTGCGTTTATGAAAAAAGAAATGAAGCCTTATGTAGATGAGTTTGTGACAAATCATATGGGTGGTTTTTTTGGTGTTAAAAAGTCTAAGAAAGCAAATGCGAAACGTGTAATGATTGCTGCACATATGGATGAAATTGGTTTTATGGTAACGAATATTACTTCTAATGGGATGTTACAGTTTACCAACCTTGGCGGAGTAGCAAATGATATTTGGCAAGGTCAACGATTACAGGTTAAAAATAGAGAAGGCCAAAATGTAATTGGAGTGGTTGCTAATATTCCTAAACATTTTAGAACTGGTAACGAAGCAGCGCCAGAAATTAAAGATTTAATGTTAGATATCGGAGCTGAAAGTGATAATGAAGTAAGAGAACGTGGTATCGAAATTGGTGACACGATTGTACCTTACGCGCCGTTCACACAATTAACTGAACATCGTTTTAGTGCTAAGGCATGGGACAATCGTTATGGTTGTGTCATAGCAATTGAAATATTAGAATTACTCAAAGATGTTGAGTTAGATGTTGATTTATACGTAGGAGCTAATGTTCAAGAAGAAGTAGGTTTAAGAGGAGCTAAAGCTTCAGCTGAATTAATCCAACCCGATGTGGCATTTGTTGTCGATTGTTCTCCAGCAAATGATATTAAAGGTAAACAACAATTATCTGGTGAATTAGGTAAGGGAACTTTAATTCGAATTAAAGACGGTACAATGATTCTTCAACCTACATTCCGAGATTACTTATTAAATCTTACAGAACGTTTTGAAATTAACCATCAATATTATATTTCTCCTGGTGGTACAGATGGTGGAGAAATTCATAAAGCGAATCAAGGCATTCCAACAGCTGTTATTGGAGTATGTGCAAGATACATTCATAGTACCAATGCAATCTTCGACATTCGAGATTACTTCGCAGCACGTCAGTTACTTAAACAAGCAATTATTAACTTAGATGATGAACAAATTAATATATTACAATTTCAAAATGAAGGAGAAAATTTATGATTAAATTAGAATCTGAACAACAGTTTGAAGAATTAAAACAAGATCACACAGTTTTTGAGTTTACTGCAGGATGGTGTCCAGACTGTCGTGTAATTGAAACAGATTTACCTAAATTAGAAGAAAAATACACTGATTTTAAATTTGTATCAGTTGATAGAGACGAATTTATAGATTTAGCTATTGAAAATGATATTATGGGTATTCCTAGTTTTTTAGTGTACAAACAAGGAGAACTTGTAGGAAGTTATATTGGTAAAGAGCGTAAATCGATTGAACAAATTGATGAATTCTTAAATCAATATAGTTAATATTATTTGAAACCGTAACGCTTTATTTCACAAGTTATATACGATAAACCTTTTAATGCTTTAAATGATTAAAACGAATTCGTATATTAGATGAATTTTTCTGTAATTGAATGCTTATTTATTGTAAAATATGATAAGGTGCGAATATAGGAGTGTTGTTAATTATGAACGTCTTTCAAATGAGAGATAAATTAAAACAACGTTTAGATCATTTAAACGTCGATTTTAAGTTCGACCGTGAGGAAGAAACCTTACGTATATACAGACAAGATAATCATAAAGGTGTAACAATTAAGTTAAATGCGATTGTTGCTAAATATGAAGAACAAAAAGAAAAAATCGTTGATGAAATTGTGTATTACGTCGAAGAAGCTGTAGCTCAAATGGATGATGAAGGACTTTCTCGAATGAGCGATATCCAAATTATGCCTGTTATTCGAGCAACTAGTTTTGATAAAAAGACGCAAGAAGGTCACAAATTTATTATAGATGAGCATACTGCAGAAACTAACATTTACTACGCACTTGATTTAGGTAAATCCTATCGTTTGATTGATGAAAGTATGCTTGAAACACTTGGATTAACTACGCAACAAGTTAAAGAAATGTCATTATTTAACGTGCGTAAACTACAAAATAAATTTAAAACAGATGAAGTAAAAGGTAATATTTTTTATTTTGTGAATTCCAATGATGGTTATGACGCGAGTCGTATTTTAAACACTAAGTTTTTAGATGATATCTATCAACAATGTGAAGGTGAAATGTTAGTAGCCGTGCCACATCAAGATGTATTAGTCATTGCAGATATTCGCAATAAAACGGGTTATGATGTGATGGCGCATTTAACTATGGAGTTCTTTACTAAAGGGCTTGTGCCAATTACTTCCTTATCGTTTGGTTATAAGAAAGGTCATTTCGAACCTATTTTCATCTTAGGTAAAAATAATAAACAAAAGCGTGATCCCAATGTGATACAACGTTTAGAAGCGAACCGAAAAAAATACAATAATAAGAAATAAAGTAAATAGAGGAGAATAATAATGAATTTATTTTACAATAAAGAAGGCGTAGGCGACGTTGCATTTTTACAAATTGAGCCTACTGATGGTCCATTCGAGTACAATACTAAAAATGATGTAGTTACAATTACTCATGAAGATAAAATTGTAGGTTTTAATATCTTTAATTTTTCTAACTATTATCAAATTGAAAATAACGGCCATGTTAAATTAACTTCTGAACTTGTAGAAGCACTACAACAAGCAATTACAAAAGCCGGTATCGACTATAAACTTGATGCAGACTTATCACCAAAATTTGTAGTTGGATATGTGAATACTAAAGAAAAGCATCCAGATGCAGATAAATTGAGTGTTCTTAAAGTAAATGTAGGTTCTGAAACATTACAAATTGTATGTGGTGCACCAAATGTAGATGAAGGCCAAAAAGTAGTTGTCGCTAAAGTAGGCGCTGTAATGCCAAGTGGTATGGTAATAAAAGATGCTAAACTACGTGGTGTGGATTCAAGTGGTATGATTTGTTCAATGAGAGAATTAAACTTACCAAATGCACCTCAAGAAAAAGGCATTATGGTTTTATCTGATGATTATGAAGTCGGTAAAGCATTTTTTGAATAAAAAAGGAAGGGGGTAAGTGTATGAGTTGGTTTGACGATTTATTTAACGACAATAATGATTCTGATGAAGAATTACTAAGACGTAAGAACAAACGACGTCAAGACTCTAAAATGCAAGATGATGATGCACTACTTCCTGAAAATAATGATGTTTATGATCGTCCTAAGGGCAAGTTTCGCTTTCCGATAGATATCGGAAGAGATAATGAAGACTATGAAGATGCCATATACTATGATAGTGAAAGCAAAGAAACAGATTTTACTGAGTCACACCAACATGTTGATAATAATAGTTATATGTCTCATTATTCGAGTAAAGATAATGGTATAAGCTATTATAATAACGATTCGAACGATACTCGTAGACGACGTAGAAGAACACACACTAATCATGATGATACTGGCATACCTTCATTTAAAAATAGAACACCTCAAAGCCGTACTTCGTCTTCACGTAGGAGCGATTATAATACTCATACCACTAGCACAAGTGCATCGAAGACAAAAAATACAAAGCACTCAGGAAGTTCTCAAAATCATAATCGTTTTAAATTACAATCAGAGCGCTTTAAATCAGATTATAAAATGAATTCTGATTTTACATATCATCGCCCAAGTTTTAAAACGTCTGAAGTACCTTCAGCGATATTTGGAACAAAAAAAAGACGACCAATTGAAAATGGAGTTATTCCTCCAGTTAACGATGACGTCAATAGTGAGTCAACTTCATCTAAAAAAGATAACAATGAAACGTTATCGTCTCATAATTATAACTATGAAAAGGTTAACTCACAGTTGAAAGGTGACTCTACGACTTCTACACAGCCAGACACTAGTAGTAAAGTCGGACAACATAATGATGTTAATAATGAAACTGAGTCATCTAAAAGTAAAACACCAAGTTACTCTCAAAGAGATAATACGGTTAATATTGAAAATATCTATGCTTCCCAAATCGTTGAAGAAATTAGACGTGAGAGAGAGCGAAAAGCTCAACAAAAACGTAGATTTAAGCAAGCGTTACAACATAAGCGCCAACAAGTTGATGAAAAAGAAGATGGTATTCAAAAAGCTATTGATGAAATGTACGCTAAACAAGCTCAACAGTATATTGGTGAAAGTTCTCTAGACCATGATGAAGATAATGAGAGTCATTTTGCTAATGAACATGAAAATGCATTAGGCACTGATACTGAGCAATTCAGTGAAAATAACCAAGATGAAAATAAACAACAAGACGGTGAAGATGACGCACACTATAATTATGAAGAAGTCGATTTGAATCAAGTTACTAGTCTACAACGAGTAAATGACGAAGATGTAAAAGTTAGTGATGTGGATGCAAGTAAAGTGGCTAATGAAAACCACGAGGAATATCACTCAAATGAAACTTCTGACCAAATGTCTAATGATGATGATTTAGATGTCATGGGAGCCACAGACTATGATAATGAAACAAATCAATATGTACAATCCTACAATGATATTGATGAAGCTAACTATCGTGAAATTGAAAACAGTGAAGAGAATGAGTATAAAGATGTAGATATTCAATCTCACCCTTCGGCTAGCGATGAAAATATTGATTTTGTGCTGAATGCGGTTGAATCAGAGACTGAATATGCACCTAAACATCATGAAGATTTGAATTCTCAAGAACAAGCAGCTGTTGCTAAAGATAGACATCAACCTAAACATGATGTGGATAATCGAGAATACCATAATGAAGTAGAAGAAGAACACGCAATAGACTCTGATATTAAACAGGCTACATCAATAGTTGAACCTAATAAAGAAGATAGTACTAGTGAAACTAGCGAAGAGACTATCACTAACAACAGTGAAGATAGTACGTCTAATTATGTTAAAGATAATGAGAATGAAATAAAAGAACAGACAAATACTCCTAAACGTAATATTAAACCAGGAAGTAGACCGTTTAATGTCGTAATGACACCATCTGATAAGAAAAAAATGATGGATGCGAAAAAAGATAAACGAACACGTTCTAAAGTAGATGTACCCGAGTTAAAACCAGAAACTAAATTTAACTCTACTCATGAATCCACAGATATTCAATCTCATTTATCACCTTCAACTAAAGATGAAGATGAACACACCGCTTCTCAATCGTTAAATAATGAAGATAATCATTTAATGGATAATGATTCTAATATTATTGAAAATCATGTTGAACAAGAAGGTAACAATGAGGAAGAAACAATTTCAGATACGATTGGTCAACCTCATAATGAAATAGAAGAGAGTCATTTTCAAAATGAAAGTAATGAGACATCTATAAATCATAGTGAAACAGGTCAATATCAACAACAAGATTCTGGCCAAACATCATCTCAAACTGTTGCTAAGAATACAATTAGAAAAGGGCCAAATATTAAACTACCAAGTTTAGATCTATTAGAAGCGCCTGAGGAATATGATGTCGATGAAACATGGATAGACGAGAAAAAACAAGAATTGAATGATGCTTTTTATTACTTTAACGTGCCGGCAGAAGTTCAAAATGTGACTCGAGGACCAAGTGTAACAAGATTTGAACTTGCAGTTGAAAAAGGCGTAAAAGTATCGCGCATTACTGCTCTACAAGACGATATAAAAATGGCTTTAGCCGCTAAAGATATTCGTATTGAAGCGCCAATTCCTGGCACAAGCCTTGTAGGTATCGAAGTTCCTAACCAGAACCCGACTAAAGTTAATTTGAAGTCGATTCTCGAGACTCAGAAATTTAAAAATGCTGATTCTAAATTAACTGTAGCAATGGGTAATCGTATCAATAACGAACCATTATTAATGGATATTGCTAAGACCCCACATGCCTTAATTGCTGGTGCTACAGGTTCAGGTAAATCAGTGTGTATCAATAGTATTTTAATGTCACTACTCTATAAGAACCATCCCGAAGAATTAAGGTTATTACTTATTGATCCAAAAATGGTGGAACTTGCACCTTATAATGATTTACCACATTTAGTATCGCCTGTGATTACCGATGTAAAGGCAGCTACCCAAAGCTTGAAATGGGCTGTTGATGAAATGGAACGACGTTATAAATTATTTGCGCAATATCATGTTAGAAATATCACGGCATTTAATAAGAAAGCTTCATATGAGCAAAGAATTCCAAAAATTGTTATTGTAATTGATGAGTTAGCTGATTTAATGATGATGGCACCTCAAGAAGTTGAACAATCTATTGCACGTATAGCACAAAAAGCACGTGCTTGTGGTATACACATGTTGGTAGCTACCCAAAGACCTTCAGTAAATGTCATTACTGGATTAATTAAAGCTAACATTCCGACGCGTATAGCGTTTATGGTTTCATCTAGTGTTGATTCTAGAACTATATTAGATAGTGGTGGCGCTGAACGCTTATTAGGTTACGGCGATATGCTTTATCTTGGCAGTGGAATGAATAAACCTATACGTGTACAAGGCACATTCGTTTCTGACGAAGAAATTGATGATGTAGTTGACTTTATTAAAGAACAAAGAGAACCGAATTATTTATTTGAGGAAAAGGAACTATTGAAGAAGAACCAAACTCAAGCACAGGATGAATTATTTAATGATGTGTGCGAATTTATGATTCAAGAAGGACATATATCCACTTCATTAATTCAACGACATTTCCAAATTGGTTATAATCGTGCTGCGCGTATTGTTGATCAATTAGAACAACTAGATTATATATCTGGTGCTAATGGTTCTAAACCAAGAGATGTATTTATTACTGAGGCAGATTTACAGAAAGATTAATTTAAAAGGAGTTTATGTATATGACGCATTATCATTTTGTTGGTATAAAAGGTGCAGGAATGAGTTCTTTAGCACAAATCATGCATGATTTAGGGCATGAAGTGCAAGGCTCAGATATTGAAAAATATGTATTTACAGAAGTAGCATTAAAAAATAAAGGAATAAAAATTCTACCATTTAGTGCTGAAAATATTAAAGAAGGTATGGTAGTAATTCAAGGTAATGCGTTTCCTGATATACACGAAGAAATCGTTAAAGCTCATGAATTAAAACTAGATGTTATTCGTTATCATGATTTCTTAGGTCATGTCATTAATCAATACACATCAGTAGCCGTAACTGGTGCACATGGTAAAACATCAACAACTGGTTTGTTGTCTCATGTTATGAACGGAGATAAAAAGACTTCTTTCTTAATCGGGGATGGTACTGGTATGGGATTACCAGCGAGTGATTACTTTGCATTTGAAGCATGTGAGTATCGTCGTCACTTCTTAAGTTATCACCCTGATTATGCGATTATGACTAACATTGATTACGATCATCCAGACTATTTTAAAGATATTGATGACGTAGCAAGTGCTTTCCAAAGTATGGCACATAATGTTAAAAAGGCAATTATTGCATGGGGTGATGACGAACATTTAAGAAAATTACAAGCAGACGTACCCATTTATTATTACAGTTTAAATAATAAAGATGACGTTTACGCTGAAAATATTCAAATCACAGATAAAGGCACAGAATTTGATGTCTATATTGATGGAGAATATTATGATCATTTCTTAACACCTCAATATGGTGATCATAATATTCAAAATGCATTAGCAGTGATTACAATTAGTTATTTAGAAAAAATGGACGTAAACAACATTAAAGAAGCACTTGAAACTTTCGGTGGTGTAAAACGTCGCTTTAATGAAACATATGTATCTAAACAAGTACTTGTAGACGATTATGCTCACCATCCAAGAGAAATTAGTGCTACAATTGAAACAGCACGTAAGAAATACCCTAATAAAGATATTGTAGCTGTCTTTCAACCGCATACATTTTCTAGAACACAAGCTTTCTTAGACGATTTTGCTGAATCGTTAAGTAAAGCTGACCAAGTATTCTTATGTGAGATTTTTGGTTCAATTCGTGAAAATAATGGAGAATTAACTATCCAAGATTTAATAAATCGTATTGACGGATCTACTTTAATCGATGAAAATAATATTGACGTATTAGAAAAATTTGAAAATGCCGTAATTTTATTTATGGGCGCAGGAGACATTCAAAAGCTTCAACGTGCCTACGAAGAAAAAGTCGGCATGACAAATGAATTTTAATATGTTTATATATAATTATGCTGGGTATTTATAATTAATGACTTTTATATTAAAAGGTAATTAGGAGGCGTTTTTAATGGATTGGATTTTACCAATTGCTGGAATTATTGCCGCGATTGCATTCTTAGTATTATGTATTGGAATCGTAGTGGTTTTACTTTCAGTTAAAAAGAATTTAGATCAAGTGGCTAAAACACTTGATGGTGTTGAAGGCCAAATACAAGGTATCACTCGTGAATCAACGGATTTACTTCACAAAGCAAATCGCTTAACTGAAGATATCCAAGGCAAAGTTGAACGTTTAAATTCTGTTGTTGATGGCGTTAAAGGCATCGGTGACTCAGTTCAAACTTTAAATGGTTCTGTTGACCGTGTAACTAACTCAATTACACACAACATTTCTCAAAATGAAGATAAGATTTCTCAAGTAGTTCAATGGTCAAATGTTGCAATGGAAATTGCTGACAAATGGCAAAATAGACACTACCGTAGAGGAAGTGCAAACTACAGAAGTGGTTCTGTAGGTAATGATGCAAATCATTCAACACAGAATTACACTACTAACGTAGATAAAAACTTTTAATACGATTTAAACATATGCACTTAAATGAGGTTTGTACTTGTTTAAGTGCATTTCTTATAGGAGGAATTAGCATGAGTAAGAAATATAATAGAGATGCATATGAATCAAATAACTCAGGCAACGACTTGCATGGACAAGGGGTAAACCAACAAGATGATGCAGCGCAGTCAAATGCTACTAAACATTATGATAGAGATGCATTCGAAACAAGTAACACAGGCAATGACTTACATGGCTATGGCGCAAACCAACAAGATGATGCAGCACAGTCAAATGCCACTAAACATTATGATAGAGATGCATTCGAAACAAACAATACAGGTGAAGATTTACGTGATAATGGCGTTAACCAAGTTAATGGAAAAGCTCGCCAAGGCTTAAATACAAAACATTACAATAGAGATGAAATGGAAACAAATAATACTGGTAAAGATTTACATGGTAAAGGTGTAAACCAACAAAACAGTAGCTATATTCAACATTCTCAATTTAGCCGACATAGAAACAGCACTCATCCCTCACGTAAAGACTTTGTAGTTAGCTTTATTACAGGTGCTTTAATTGGTTCTGCAGTAGGTTTATTTTATAAAAATAAAGCTGAAGAAAAAGTAGACCAAGCTAAAGCGAAAGAAGAAGAGTTTAGAACGCGTTATAATGGTATTAAACAACAAGCTGAAAGTAGTATTGAGAACGTTAAACAAAAAATAGAAGATTTCAGAAATAATAAAGATTCTAAAATCTCTTCTGATGAACTTAAAGCACAACAAAACGCAATTAAAACAGAAACTTCTGACGATTTAGCAGATCAATCACCACAAGCGCAAGAAATTCAAGAAGCTAAAGCAGAAGCAACAACAAACAATAGTCATTTAAGAGATAACCAAGAAAATAGCGCAGAAGAAATTGTAGCCCAACAAAATGCGATAAAAGCAGAAACATCTAGTGACTTAGCTGATCAGTCACCACAAGCACAAGAAATTCAAGAAGCTAAAGCGGAAGCAACAGAATCAAATAATCACCAAAAAGATAATAAAGAGAACAGCGCAGAAGAAATTGTAGCCCAACAAAATGCAATAAAAGCAGAAACTTCAGATGACTTAGCTGATCAATCACCACAAGCACAAGAAATTCAAGAAGCTAAAGCAGAAACAGTTACTAAAAATAACAGTCAAAATGCTAAAGATTCAAAAGAGGTAAGCAAATCTGAATTAGTTGCCCAACAAAATGCAGTGAAAACAGAAGCAGCTGAAAATAATTTATCAGATCCATCAGTAACTAATGAGACACCAGACAACGCTAAACAATTATCTGCCGATAGATTAGCTACAGCTGCTAAAGCTAAACATGAAAGATTAAGCAATGATAAATCAGTAGCTAGTAAAACAAAATCTTTATTAGCAGAAACACCGATTGCGAAATCTACTAATAAAAAAGTGCCAAATTTAGTTACAAAAGAAACAAAAGATATTAATAAAGGTGAAGTTAAATCTAAAAATAATCAAGCTCATTCTTCAGCTAAATTTGACAATGGCGCCGTTACTCATGATACTAAAGATCAAGCACCAAAGACTAAATCTCAATCAAACAATAAGCAATCAAATAGCAACAAGCCAAAAACTCAAAATAAGAAAGATGCTCAAAACAATAAAACAGCTAAGCAGAAACAAAGAACTGAAAAAGCTAAAAGTAAAATAGACAAACGTACGTTTAATGATTAATAACTCATATTTAGAGCAATGCGATTGAATTTGCATTGCTCTTTTTTTAATCTTTAATGTAAAATAAGGTTTATAAATTAGAATTCTTAAAATTCTGAAAATTAAACATGCCGAACGGTTGAACATTTGGTATGTAATTGTTAAAATATTATCTAAATATAATTATTTTATCGCTTTAAAGTAATATAAATAAGTAAGTAAAATTTTTGAGGTGAGTAGTAGTGTCAACAAAGTTAGAACAATATAGAAATGAAATCATTTCTATTAATAATCAAATTTTAGATTTACTCTCTATAAGAGGGGAACTAGCACAAAAAATTGGCGAAGAGAAGATTAAACAAGGTACAAAAGTTTACGATCCACAACGCGAAAAAGAGATGATTAATCACCTAATGGATCGTAACCAAGGTCCATTTAATGATAATGTCATTAAGCAATTATTCAAAGAGATATTTAAAGCCTCCACTGACTTACAAAAATCAGAACATGAAAAACATTTATATGTTTCTAGAAAGCTTAAACCTGAAGATACAATAGTGAAATTTGACAATGGCGGAATAATAGGAGATGGCAATAAATCATTCGTATTTGGACCATGTTCAGTTGAATCTCAAGAGCAAGTAGATGCTGTAGCACAAGATTTACAAGCTAAAGGAGAAAAATTCATTCGTGGCGGCGCATTTAAACCTCGTACATCCCCATATGATTTCCAAGGTTTAGGTGTAGAAGGGCTTAAAATATTGAAAAACGTAAAAGATAAATTTGGTTTAAATGTGGTTAGTGAGATAGTTAATCCTGCTGATTTTGAAGTGGCAGATGACTATTTAGATGTCTTCCAAATTGGGGCACGTAACATGCAGAATTTTGAATTATTAAAAGAAGCAGGCCGTACAAATAAACCTATTTTATTAAAACGAGGCCTATCAGCTACAATTGAAGAATTTACATTTGCCGCCGAGTACATTGCGTCTCAAGGTAACAAAAATATTATTCTTTGTGAGCGTGGTATCCGTACGTACGAAAAAGCGACACGAAATACACTCGATATTTCAGCTGTACCAATTTTAAAACAAGGCACACACTTACCAGTTATGGTCGATGTGACACATAGTACTGGACGTAAGGATATTATGCTTCCAACAGCCAAAGCAGCTCTTGCAGTGGGTGCAGACGGAGTAATGGCAGAAGTTCATCCAAATCCAGCAGTAGCACTAAGTGATAGTGGCCAACAAATGGATTTAAATGAATTTAACGAGTTTTACAGTGAATTAAAGCCACTCGCTGAATTGTACAATTCAAAAAAATTGAAATAATTCTCATTAAAATTATTATAATTGCCAATATCAAGCTATTCATTTTACTGAAGGAAATAAATGTTTTATACTATTATTTCTGGGAAAATGGATAGCTATTTTCTATTACTTTAATTTAAAGACTATTATTTGATTATAAAATCAAACGAAATTTAATTCGTCTCTCAAGTATGCTTGTGATTATAACAATTATTTAGCATAAAATATTGACATAAATGTGAATTAATAATTAATGTATTTCGTATGAATAGATTTTATGATAAAATTTGAAAATAAAATGAAAACACTTTATAATAGATACTAAAGCGCTTACAAGGAGGAAATTATGACAGTAACTATATATGATGTTGCTAGAGAAGCTCGAGTGTCAATGGCAACTGTCTCAAGAGTAGTCAATGGTAACCAGAACGTAAAACCTGAAACCCGTAAAAAGGTTAATGATGTTATTAAAAAGTTAAATTATAGACCTAATGCTGTGGCAAGAGGGCTAGCTAGTAAACGTACGACAACAGTAGGCGTTATTATTCCAGATATTTCTAATATTTATTATTCGCAATTAGCGCGTGGTATTGAAGATATTGCAACAATGTATAAATATCATTCCATTATTTCAAATTCAGATAATGATCCTGAAAAAGAAAAAGAAATCTTTAGTAACTTATTAAGTAAACAAGTTGATGGAATAATCTTCCTTGGTGGTACAATTTCTGATGAAATTAAAAGTTTAATTAATCAATCATCAGTACCTGTTGTAGTATCAGGTACTAATGGTAAAGATGATAACATCGCTTCTGTAAATATTGATTTTAAAGAAGCAGCTAAGGAAATTACTGAAGAGTTAATCCAATCTGGAGCGAAAGAGTTTACATTAGTAAGTGGTGATTACTCTAAAAAAGCACAAGATGATGTACTTAGTGGCTTAAAAGAAGTATTAGATCAACATCAGCTTAAATTAAATGATACCGTTCAACTTTCAGGTTCAGAAAGCTATAAAGATGGTATTAGAGTATTTGAAGAAATCAAAGACAATTTACCTGATGCAATTCTATCTATTAGCGATGAACAGGCCATAGGAATTATGCATAGTGCCTTAGACGCTGGAATTAAAGTACCTGAAGACTTGCAAATTATTACTTTTAATAATACACGTCTAGTAGAAATGGTTAGACCTAGATTATCAAGTGTCATCCAACCACTATACGATATCGGTGCAGTAGGCATGCGTTTATTAACAAAATATATGAATGATGAAGAAATTGAAGAACCGAACGTTATACTACCTCATAGAGTTGAATATAGAGGTACAACTAAATAATTCGTAAGCTAATTACAAATCTCAATCACAGGAGCGTAAGATAAAATCTTTGAAATAGATAAGATTTTGTCCTCGCTTCTTTTTTTATGCAATTTTCCGACTAAAATTAGTTAAATTTTACACAAATCATTGGAAACGCTCTCAAAAATTCGACATCGCTTTCATAGTTAGTTATTATTAGTATGTAAGATTCAAAGAAGAGGGTAAGACATTAACCAAAATTGTCACAACCTCATTCTTACATACAAATTAAACTAATATTTACAAGGGGTTGAAATAAGTTGGCACATTTATCAGATTTAGATATTGCTAATCAATCAGAACTAAAACCTATTGGAGAAATTGCTAAAAACGCTGGTATTCCAGAAGAAGCTCTTGAACAATATGGTCATTACAAAGCGAAGATTGATATTAATCAAGTTAAACCTAGAGAAAACAAAGGGAAAGTTGTATTAGTCACTGCAATGAGCCCAACTCCAGCCGGAGAAGGTAAATCAACAGTAACAGTAGGTTTAGCTGATGCATTTAATGAATTAAATAAAAACGTTATGGTTGCTTTACGTGAACCAGCGTTAGGACCAACTTTCGGTATTAAAGGTGGCGCTACTGGTGGCGGTTACGCACAAGTGTTACCGATGGAAGATATTAACTTACACTTTAACGGTGACTTCCATGCTATTACAACAGCTAACAATGCGTTATCAGCATTTATCGACAACCACATTCACCAAGGCAATGACCTAGGTATAGATGTTCGTCGTATCGATTGGAAACGTGTATTAGATATGAATGATCGTGCTTTACGTCACGTTACAGTAGGTCTAGGTGGACCAACAAACGGTGTACCACGTGAAGATGGATTTAATATTACGGTTGCGTCAGAAATTATGGCAATCTTATGTTTAGCACGTAATATTAATGACTTAAAAGATAAAATTAGCCGTATTACAATTGGTTATACACGTGACCGTAAACCAGTTACAGTTGCTGACCTTAAAGTTGAAGGTGCTTTAGCAATGATTTTAAAAGATGCTATCAAACCTAACTTAGTACAAACAATCGAAGGCACACCAGCATTAGTTCATGGTGGACCATTCGCTAACATTGCACATGGTTGTAACTCAATCTTAGCAACTGAAACTGCACGTGATTTATCTGATATCGTAGTTACAGAAGCAGGATTTGGATCAGATTTAGGTGCAGAAAAATTCATCGATATTAAAGCTCGTGAAGCAGGTTTTGAACCATCAGCAGTTGTTTTAGTAGCAACAGTACGTGCGCTTAAAATGCACGGTGGCGTAGCTAAAGATGACTTAAAAGAAGAAAACGTAGAAGCAGTTAAAGCTGGTATTGTGAACTTAGAACGTCACGTTAACAATATCCGTAAATTCGGCGTTGAACCAGTTATCGCATTAAACGCATTTATTCACGATACAGATGCTGAAACTGAAGCAGTTAAAGCTTGGGCTAAAGAAAATAATGTACGTATTGCTTTAACTGAAGTTTGGGAAAAAGGTGGTAAAGGTGGCGTAGACCTTGCTAACCAAGTACTTGAAGTTATCGAACAACCAAACGACTTCAAATTCTTATATGATTTAGATCAATCATTAGAAGAAAAAATCGAAACAATCGTTAAAGATATCTACGGTGGTTCTTCAGTTACTTTCAGTAAAAAAGCTAAAAGACAACTTAAAGAATTCACTGATAACGGTTGGGGCAAATATCCAATCTGTATGGCAAAAACACAATATTCATTCAGCGACGATGCTACAGCATTAGGTGCACCAAGTGGCTTCGATATCACTATTAGAGAATTAGAAGCTAAAACAGGTGCAGGTTTCATCGTAGCATTAACAGGCGCAATTATGACTATGCCTGGTTTACCTAAAAAACCAGCAGCATTAAATATGGACGTTACAGATGACGGCCACGCTGTAGGTTTATTCTAATAAGAATAAGTTATAAGAGTAGTAGGGTGATAAGCTCTACTACTTTTTTATTTTAAAAAGCTAACGATATATTTATACTTTATGCCGATTGTTTAGAATGATTCTTTAAATTCGGATTAGTAAGTAAATGTTTATAAATATTAAAATTTTTAGCTTGATTATATTCTTTTTTACTAATAACTTCTTCAATTAACATTCTCTTTAACACATAATGTTGACGATGAATACTTAATTGCACCTCACCAGAAGGTTTTAAAGTTCCATCCATATTATATGGCGTATACATATAAGGACTTTGTAATAAACCGATAAGATAGGCCGACTGAGCCACATTTAGTTCAGAAGGTGGTATGCCAAATAAACTGTATGAAGCAGATGCTATTCCAGTAATATTGTTGCCATTATAATCTCGGCCAAAAGGAACGATATTTAAGTATGTATAAATAATTTCATCTTTAGATAATAAGTTTTCAAGGCGCATAGCGAGTATTAATTCATTCGCTTTACGACTATAGGTTTTTTTACTAGATAATACTTGGTTTTTCACTAATTGTTGCGTAATCGTACTACCACCTGTGCTTTGGTCTAATTTGAACACATCTTGAACCATAGCACGAACTAACGCTTTTGGAAGAATGCCGTTATGTTTATAGAATAATGTGTCTTCAGATGAAGTAAGTGCTTTAATAACATTAGGACTGACATGATGAGGGCCCACAATTAAAGAGTTTTCAGATTGATCATACTCTTGTAAGACATTTTTTCTATCGTGATTTAATACGCTATCACCTGCAAAGTGTAGGACTTTTTCTTTCAATTCATTATCAGATAGTTGAGAGGCGTGTTGTGTTAAGGAATGAAAATAAACAACCAATGCCACAAAGGCAATCAGTGAAATAAATAAGCCAATACCAAATAAGCCTACAAGAATATATTTGATTCGTTTGTAGACTGTTTTAAAACGATTTAATTTGTTGTCTGATTTAAAATTGGCTACTTTGTCATTCATCTTAATCCTCCCGAAATTTAAATATAGTATATCATATTCGGTAAGTTGACTTTTAGTGAAGTGTTACTTATAATTAATACCAATTCAATATATATTGGATAAGAGGAGAAGTAATATATCTGTGATTTATAGAGAGTTAGTGGTGGCTGTAAACTAACAATTGCTTTTATATGAATACACCTCATTACTATTTATCCTACGTTTAATTAATGAACGTATCATTAAGAGAGCGAATAACTAAGATTAATTAGTTGTTTAAGTATGGTGGTAACGTGCACAAGCGCCCTTACATTGTTTAGCGATGTAAGGGCGCTTTTATTTTCTGAAAATTAATATAAAAATTATCTTTTAAACCATAATAGGAGGAATTGAATATGACAAATGCATTATTAGAAGAATTACAATGGAGAGGCTTAATTTACCAACAAACTGATGAGCAAGGTATCGAGGAGTTATTAAATAAAGAACAAATTTCATTATACTGTGGTGCAGACCCAACAGCTGATAGCTTACATATTGGTCATTTATTACCATTCATGACATTACGTCGTTTCCAAGAACATGGTCATCGTCCAATTGTTCTTATTGGTGGAGGCACTGGAATGATTGGTGACCCTTCAGGTAAATCTGAAGAACGTGTATTACAAACTGAAGAACAAGTTGAAGCAAATGTACAAGGTATCAGTGCACAAATGCATAAATTATTTGAATATGGGACTGATAAAGGTGCAGTATTAGTTAACAATAGAGATTGGTTGAGCCAAATTTCTTTAATTAGTTTCCTTCGTGATTACGGTAAACATGTAGGCGTAAACTACATGTTAGGTAAAGATTCGATTCAATCACGCTTAGAAAACGGCATCTCTTATACAGAATTTACTTACACAATTTTACAAGCAATCGACTTTGGTCACTTAAATCGTGAATTAAATTGTAAGATGCAAGTAGGTGGTTCTGACCAATGGGGTAACATCACGAGTGGTATTGAATTAATGCGTCGTATGTACGGTCAAACTGAAGCTTATGGTTTAACAATTCCATTAGTAACTAAGTCAGACGGTAAAAAATTTGGTAAATCTGAGTCTGGCGCAGTTTGGTTAGATGCTGAAAAAACAAGTCCATATGAATTTTATCAATTCTGGATTAATCAATCTGATGAAGATGTAATTAAGTTCTTAAAATACTTTACTTTCTTAGATAAAGAAGAAATTGAGCGTTTAGAACAATCAAAAGAGGAACAACCTCACTTACGTGAAGCTCAAAAAGCTTTAGCTGAAAATGTCACTGAATTTATTCATGGCAAAGATGCTCTAAATGATGCTATTCGTATTTCTCAAGCACTTTTCAGTGGTGATTTAAAATCACTGTCTGCTCAAGAATTAAAAGAGGGCTTCAAAGACGTGCCACAAGCTGAATTATCATCTGAAACAACAAATATTATTGAAGCTTTAATTGAAACAGGGATTTCATCATCTAAACGTCAAGCACGAGAAGATGTTAATAATGGCGCGATCTATATTAATGGCGAACGCCAACAGTCAGTTGATTATGAACTAAGTGACGCTGATAAAATTGATAATGAATTTACAATCATTCGTCGTGGTAAGAAAAAATACTTTATGGTTAACTACAAATAATTCTTATATCAATTAACGTTTTAACATATCAAAACGTTTAATGAATGTAGGCTATGATAGACTTAATTTTCATAATTAAAAGAGTTAATCAGATTTTAAAAGTAAAGATTTGGCAAAATAATAAAAATGCACATCCGGCTATGAAAATTAGCTAGATGTGCATTTTATATATTTAATTATTGTATAAATTGGCTACTACCATTATTACCAAATTCTGAGTCAGATGATGGCTCTGAATTGATAGAAGTTGATTTTTGATTTTTCAATTTGACTGTAATTTCTTTTGTTTTACCATCGCGTTCAACTGTTAATTTAGCAGTTTCGCCAGGTTTTTTATTTTGATATAAATATGTTCTTAAATCAGTATCTTCTTCGACTTTTTCTCCGTCAATTTTAGTGATAATATCGCCAACTTTTAAATCGCTTGAGTTATCGACTTTTCCAACGTAAACACCAGTATCACGGTCAGTGTTGAGTTCTTTTTTATACGAGTCTGGAATATCACTTAAGTTTAATAAGCCAATACCAATTGATGCACGTTCGATTTTACCGTTTTTCACTAACTGTTCTATGGTAACTTTAACTTCATTACTTGGAATTGCAAAACCGATACCTTCAACCTGTTCGGCAGCAATTTTCATAGAGTTAATACCGACTAAATTACCATTAATATCAATCAGCGCACCACCAGAATTACCTGGATTAATAGCAGCGTCCGTTTGTAGTACATTAACTTTCGTACCACCTGAAGTTGTATTAGATTCAATCGTACGTTCGTTTGCTGAAATGATTCCAGAAGTAACAGAGTTAGCAAATTCTAAGCCAAGAGGGTTACCCATCGCAAATACGCTATCACCGGTTTGAACTTTAGAAGAATTAGCAAATTTAATCGCTTTGATGCCTATAGTATTATCAATTTTTAATACAGCAATATCAGACACTGCATCTTTACCAATGAGCTTAGCTTTTACCTGTTTACCACTATGTAATTGAACTTTAATTTCTGAAGCTCCACTAATGACATGATTATTAGTAACTATATAAGCTGAATTATCATTTTTTTGATAAATAACGCCAGATCCAACGCCAGCTTGTTCAGCTTTAGAAGATGATTTACCTTGTAATAAGTCATTGAAGCTAGTAGCTTTTTGCATATTAATTACGCCTACAATAGCAGGGGATACGTCTTTAATCATCGCATTGACGGATTTATATTTCTCACTTTTATCATCAAGAACGTTGCCACCTTTACTATTAGTCGCTTCTTGAACTTGTGAGCCATTGTCATTTAAGCCAAACATTCCCAACATTTTACTTGCACCTAACACTAATAATGCGCCTATAATACCTGCAATTAAAGCGACCAAAATGGTTTTAAACCATGGGAATTTAGGCTTTCTTGGTTGAGATTGTTGGTAATTGAAATGTGCTGATTGATTATCTTGATTGTAGTCAGACATTTTAAACCTCCATTATTAAATAAATTATTACCTTAATTATGAATTTTTTTGGGAAATTTTGCTAGTAAAGTACTATCAGACTTTAGATGTATCTTTGTGAAATCTTGTTCAAAAATGTGGATAGTGATAAAATCAAGAAAGCGTAGAAAACAAGAAGCAGGTGACAGAACATGTATAAATTTGTAAGTGGATTTTTAGATTTTATTTTAGTGAAAATGGCTAAATCTTTACATGTATTAGGTGAAGAGAATATACCTAAAGATAATAAGTATGTAGTGACATGTACACATGAAAGTTATAACGAGGTCATCATGTTAGGTGTCGCACTGTACCCAAATGAAATTCATTATATGGCGAAAAAAGAATTATTCAATAACAAATGGTTTGGCAAATTCTTAACATCTTTAAATGCGTTTCCAGTGAATCGTGAAAATCCTGGACCAAGTACGTTAAAACGTCCAGTGAATTTATTAAGAGAAAATAAAACTGTAGGAATCTTCCCAGCAGGACACCGTACATCTGTAGAGGGTACACCGTTAAAACGTGGTGCCTCAACTATTGCATTACTTGGTAAAGCACCTATTTTACCAGCAGCATATGTAGGCCCCAAAAAATTGCATGGCTTAATCACAGGCCAAGCTTTAATTAAATTTGGTAAACCTATCTATCAATCAGATATTCCTAAAGAATTGAAACGTAATGAAAAAATCGATTTCATAACAAAGGAAATCGAAACACGTACAGCTCAATTACAAAAAGAACTTCGTCTTATTCAAGATAGTTTAAATGACTAAGTTTAATCAAAGAAGATTTCTCACGTTAGAAGTCTTCTTTTTATATGAATAAATGTCTATATAACATTGAAACGCTTATAATCGAATTAGAAAATAATCGAGGTAAATTTATCGCAATTTTTGCTGGTTATGAAGATGATATGAAACGTTTTACTGAATCAAATGAAGGTCTTCAATCCCGAGTTCCTTATAAAATACATTTTGAAGATTATACGCCACAACAAGTTGCAGAGATTGTAGTTTTATCTCTCGAAAAAGAAGAATGGACATTTAACGAACAATTATTAAGAGAAAAAGTTATTAACATCTATTCTAATGTAGAAGATTCTAAAAAATCTAACGGACGATGGGCTAGAAACTTTGTACAAGATCTTTTAATTAAACACAAAAATAAAATTATCAATACAGTAAACCAAAATAGTGATATCACTCATATAGATGATGAGACGATTCATGACTTGATTAGTAATTAAATACAATAGAAAAGACGACTATGACGCGATATTTTAACGTCATAGTCGTTTTGTTTTCTATCATTCACTACTTCTATACTATATTAAAAGTTTGCATCTAACTTTGTGTAAGTTCTAA
The DNA here is from genome assembly GCF_002902625.1 of Staphylococcus devriesei. Taxonomy (GTDB): domain Bacteria; phylum Bacillota; class Bacilli; order Staphylococcales; family Staphylococcaceae; genus Staphylococcus; species Staphylococcus devriesei. The sequence continues at coordinate 3,353 of NZ_PPRG01000001.1, read as the reverse complement.
AACTATTTTGATTTAATAGTAATTTATAGATAAATGTACTGTCTAATTTAAAATAAGCTAGTTACAAAAGTCGGACCATCCGCCATTTCTTAATTTAGATAGAGATTAAAATCTTCCGCTTGGTATATGAATGTACCAACAAAACTTCCAGCTCTAAAAGCTAATATTTCCAAGACTTATAACTGAATAACTCTTACTCTTGAGCGATAAGTTCCATTTATAATTAAAAAAATTACAATACATGTAATTTAATAATTTTGATAATTCATATTTCATTTTATTTCTTTGTGCTTATTTGTATATATTTTAGAAATTTACAAAGTTTATATAAGTTTAACTTTGTATTAAAAAAGGATTGCTACAATATTGACTGTAGGTGATTTAATTATCAGAGGAGGCAAATATAGAAGTGGTTAAATTTAACTCAAAAATGTTTAGTACAGTAATAAGCGCTACATTATTGTTTAGTATAGCTTCTGAGACTAATATTGTCGAAGCAAGTGGAGCAGGAAATCCACCACAAAATGCAAGTAATGATAGCATTAAGTTGTTAAATAAAAAACCGGAAGTTGCTAAAGTTACAAAGAATAATCATCCTAATAGGATCATAACTAATATTAACGGTGATACCCGTTCAGAAATGGGTTTTAGTTGGTATACTACAGACAAATTTAAAGATTCTAAAGTATGGGTTTCAAAAAATAAAAACTTTAAAAATGTAAAATCGTTTGATGCTAAACCTAAAAAGGTAAATTCAAAGTATCTTGAACGTGATAAAAAAGGCAATATTATTTTTGAAGATATAGCTAAAAATGATGAAGGAGAGCCTATTAAAGAAAAAGGAAAGCCAAAAGTTAATGGGTATTACACTGATGAAAATGCTAGTGGGCCCGATTGGACTAGTGGAGATAAACATGGGAAAGCTGGCTTAATAGCGAAAGAAGAGTATACATATAAAACTAAAGCAAATGGTTTAAAACCAAACACTAAATATTACTATAAAGTTGGTAGTGAGAAGGGAAAGAAAAGCCCTATTGGCACATTTAAAACTTCTGGTAAAAAGGGAGATCCATTTAGCTTTGTACAATATACTGATACACAAAATGCGTTTTGGAATGAACATGTTAGAAATGAAGCTACATTTGGTGCTGATCCATTAAAAAATGCTATCCATACAGCGGGTAATCCAAACTTTGCATTACATACCGGTGATTTTGTTGAAGTAGCAGAAGTTGAAGATGGATGGAAAGATTTATACAAACAATCTAGACCTTCATTTATGTCTTTACCTATAGCGTCAGTAGCTGGAAATCATGATGAGTATGCTTTAAATGATGAAGACAAAAAATTATTAGGTGCATTTAACAAACATATGAATGTACCTAAAGCAAATAATGCCGTTAATGGAGGTTCATATTATTCATTTGATTATAATGGCGCACATATGGTAGTGGCCAATACTAATGATAATAAAAAGTCTAAAGATAACACTGATGAAAAAGCTATTGGTAAGGAACAAATGAAATGGATTAAAAAAGATATTAAGAAAGCAAGAGCTAACGGGGCAAAATGGGTAATCTTAAATTTACATAAGCCAATGTATTCTAAATCATACCATGCACTTTCAGATGAAGATGTTAAAAAAGTTAGAGGAGAATTAACTAAAGAAATCAATAAGCTAGATGTTGACTTAGTATTACAAGGTCATGACCACGTTCTTTCACGTACTTATCCTTTAGAGTACACTTCTACTAAAAATAGTTTTGTTAATGCTAAAAAAGAAAATGCAAAACAATTTGTAGGTAAAGATGGCGTTAATTACTATGACAATCCTAAAGGAGCGGTTTATGTTTTACCAAATACTGGTGGCACAAAAGAGTACGATAATATCTATGATCGTTCATTAGATCATATTAAAAAGGTTAGACCTGAATTGAGTTGGCTTACTGAAAAAGATTTAAAACATTACAACAGTTTATTTAAATTAGGTAAACAACCACAACAAACAGATGCATTTAATAATAAGCATGAAAATAATAGAGATTCATCGTCTCAGAACTTCTCAGTTTATGAAGTGGAAGACGATCAACTAAAAGTTAAAATTTATCAACTAAGAGGAGATATTAGTAAAGGTGAAAACCGTAGTATAGAATTGGTTGATCAATTTGGTATAAAAAAGAATTAGTATCATAAAACCGTGTTCTAGGAATCTGAGAATCTGAAATATAGTTTAAAAATAGTTAAATTTCTTAGTACTTAGACTAATCGGTTTTCCTTTTAAAAGGAGATTAAGGTTTATGAAGCGGTATATAAATATATTATCAATTATAATTATATGTTTTATCATATGTGCTGGGTGCAGTAATAATGAAAATGAAAAAAATAATAAACCTGAAAAGGTTGCAATTGCACAAAATAAATCTAATGGTAATCAAGTATCTAAATCTCAGTTTACTAAGAAAGATAAACATGAAATTAAAAGTAAAGTTCTTGCTTGGTTATCTGATAGAAGTAAAAAAAGAGGAACAGCAGTATCGAGTCGTTATTTTAGTACAAGTAGTATTTCTAAAGGCGATTGGTATGCAATGACACCTAAAGGAGAAATTCAAGTATTTAATGCTAATAAGCCTGGACGAAAAGCATTTGATCTACACGGTATAACCGGGGCTACTGTATATACTGCAAAAGATGGAAAAACGGGATATGATTATGACGCAAAGACACTTTCTAATGTAGAAGGCTATGATAAAGTAGCTAATTTAAGTAAGCCAATTACCAAATATATATTTACTGAAGAAGGCAAAGTCTTTGAATATCAATTTGAAAATAAAAACGATGTGACATTGTCCTCAGGATTCGCACCTAAAGATTATAATGATAAAGATCCTAATCTACTTCCGAATGAACAATTTAAAGAAACTGATAATAAAGAGCTGAAAAAGTATTACAAACAAGTTATCGAAAAATATAAGTAGAAATGAAAAAGAGTAAACAAACACCTCTACGCTAAATTGTATTAAAATTTAAAAATTATTTTGCTTTAGACCTCTAATTTGATATGAAAACATTTTAAAGAAATCCCCATCAATATTTTATTGATGGGGTAATTAGCTTTTAGGTATATATTTCTAAAAAGTATATTTAAAATTTAAAAATCCGACTATATTTTAGAAAGTAAAATATAGATAAATGGCAATACATATTTATATTAAATTAGGTTTTAATTTATATTTCTACTTATTAGCTTGCTAATCTTCGAATTAATTTTCGAAAATCTTAATTTCACACACAATTATCAAATATTTGTAAAAATGACACATCAAAAGCGCTTTCATTTATGGTAAATTTATAAA